>NZ_JAHRVT010000044.1:0-14154 GCF_019090545.1 Cycloclasticus sp.
AAAATGGGGTGGATGAAGGGACTCGAACCCTCGACAACCTGAGTCACAGTCAGGGGCTCTACCAACTGAGCTACACCCACCATCGACGATTTCTAACAGTACTTTGCTTTCTCTCAAAGGTGTTTTCAAGCCACTTAGTATATCGTTATGGTGCGCTTGACAGGACTCGAACCTGTTACCCTCGGCTTAGAAGGCCGATGCTCTATCCAGATGAGCTACAAGCGCTTCAGCATAAGTAAAAATTGGTCGGGGTGGAGAGATTCGAACTCCCGACCCACTGCTCCCAAAGCAGTTGCGCTACCAGGCTGCGCTACACCCCGACTTCCTTCAGAAAAAATGCATAAATAATGCAATAAGTCTGTAGGTGGGCGATAATACGGCACACGGTAATTTTGGTCAACGCTTCTTTAACAAATTTAACAAAGAACCTTAAAAAATTTAAAAAATATGACATTTCAAACGATTGATGGAAAAAAAATCTCAGCTGAACTAAGAGCTGCAATAAAAAAACAAACAGATGGTCGAATTTCTCGTGGTTTATCAAAACCCGGTTTAGCGGTCATTTTGGTAGGTGAAAACCCTGCTTCTGAAGTTTATGTACGTAATAAATGTAATGCCTGTGAAGAAGTCGGCTTCTATTCTTTATCAAAGACCTTTCCTTATGGTGTTACTGAGGAGGAGCTCCTTAATTTAATTGATGACCTAAATAATAATTCGGCTATTAACGGGATTCTTGTCCAGCTACCGTTACCAGAGCATATTAATGAGGAAAGAATCATCGAAGCGATTGACCCGCTTAAAGATGTAGATGGCTTCCATCCTTATAATATAGGTCGCTTAGCGCTTCGTATGCCGGTTTTAAGGTCTTGTACACCTAAAGGCATTATGACCTTACTTAAAAGCACTGGGCTTGCCCTTGAGGGCAAAGAAGCTGTTGTTATTGGCGCCTCTAATATTGTGGGTCGCCCTGTTTCATTGGAATTATTAATGGCTCGTTGTACCGTAACCACTTGTCACAGTCGTACAGTTGATCTTGAGGCGCATGTTAAACGTGCAGATATTATTATTGCCGCGGTAGGGATTCCAAGTTTTGTAAAGGGTGACTGGGTTAAACCAGGCGCTGTGGTTATTGATGTCGGTATTAACCGTCTAGAGTCAGGTAAGCTGGTTGGGGATGTTGATTATGAAACGGCTTCAAAAAAAGCAAGTTGGATAACACCCGTACCAGGTGGTGTTGGCCCAATGACCATCGCTTCTTTACTTGAAAACACCTTACAAGCAGCTGAGTTACAAAGCAGTTAACCCCTGCGCCAAGTTGTTTCAGGCCCCTTATCTTCTAAAATAACGCCTTGTTCTTTTAAGCTATCGCGAATTTGATCAGCTAAGCTCCAGTTCTTATTCGCTTTAGCTTCAAGACGCTGATTAATTTGAGCTTCTATCTCTTCATTACTGATACTGGCATCCTGCCCCGCCATTGATTTTAAAAACAGATCCGGGTCTTGGCTCAAAAGACCCAGCGGTTCGGCCATAGTTAATAAGTCAGCTGCGGTTTTTGCCGCCTGCTCTGGTTGTGTATGTTTTAATTTATTTAATTCGTTTGCGCATTCGAACAGTACGGCAATGGCTTTTGCAGTATTAAAATCATCGTTCATCGCGTTTTCAAATTGTTCGATATACGTTGATTTAACCTCATTTTTTACAGGCGTGACATCACGTAGCGCTGTATAAAGCCGTTCTAATGCGGAACGTGACTCATTTAACTGATCGTCTGAATAATTCAATGGGCTACGGTAATGGCTTGATAGCACGAAAAAACGAATTTCTTCCCCGCGGTATTTTTTCAACACATCTCGAACGGTGAAAAAGTTACCCAGTGATTTGGACATTTTTTCATCATCAATGCGCACAAAACCATTGTGCATCCAAGTGTTAACGTATTTTTCACCTGTTGCTGCTTCTGATTGAGCAATTTCATTTTCATGGTGAGGAAACTGTAAATCCATTCCACCTCCATGAATATCAAAATGGTTTCCAAGGCAGCACGTTGCCATTGCAGAGCACTCTATATGCCATCCAGGCCGACCATTACCCCAAGGCGATGACCATGAAGGTTCGTCAGGCTTAGCAGACTTCCATAAAACAAAATCAAAGGGGTTGCGTTTACTGCTATCAACATCTACCCGCTCTCCTGCATTCATATCATCTAGTTTTCGGCCTGATAATTGGCCATAGTTCTCAAACGATTCAACGCAATAATACACATCATTATTTGGCCCAACATAGGCATTATCATTAGCAATCAACTGTTCGATCATAATAATAATAGCCTCCATCGAGTCGGTTGCTAACGGTTCGATGTCGGGAGAAAGGACGTTTAATGAAGCTTCGTCTTGATGCATCTCATCGATAAAGCGTTTAGTTAATTGCTTGAAATCCTCACCCGATTCAATCGATCTGGTAATAATTTTATCATCAATATCAGTAATATTGCGCACATACTTAACGTTATACCCTAAGTACTTTAAGTACCTTGAAACAACATCAAAAACGACCATAACTCGCGCATGTCCGATATGGCAAAAATCATAAACGGTCATACCGCATACGTATAAATTAACCTCTCCTTTGTTGATTGGAACAAAAGTTTCTTTCTGCTTTGTTAAGGTATTGTGTATTTTTAGTGCGCTCATTTTTATAACCAACATTATTTAAGGGCGAATAATAACCGATTCATTGAATCTCGGCATGATTAGCATGCGATATTAATCATATTAAGCCGCCCTGTTTTGCTTAAAGCTCGAGTTTTTAAAATAACGAATGTGTGAGCTTTATCAAAACCAGCTAAGAAGATAAGATACACAGCTTAATTTATTGTAGGAGTTTTACTGATGACCAAAAAGTTAATCCAATTTTTAAAGGTATCTATTGCTAGCGCCCTACTTTTCGCAACTGCAACTTACGCAACGGATAAAAATATGAGCATGACAACTATTAAACTAACCACAAACCAAGGCGATATTACTCTAGAGTTGGATGCCGAAAAAGCACCTAATACTGTTAAAAACTTTGTCACTTACGTTGAAGAAGGTTTTTATGAAGGCGTTATTTTTCACCGAATCATTCCTAACTTTATGGCACAAGGCGGTGGTTTTACCGCTGATTTTGCACAGAAAGAAACCAACAGTGCTATACAAAATGAAGCCGATAATGGTTTAGCTAACGACCGTGGCACGATTGCAATGGCACGAACAGGTGACCCGCACTCAGCAACAGGACAATTTTTTATTAACTTGGCTGACAATGACTTTTTAAACCACAGTTCAAAAACACAACAAGGTTGGGGATATGCTGTTTTTGGCAAAGTAACTGACGGTATGGATGTTGTTGATAAAATGGCCGCTATTCCTACTGGCTCTGGTGGTATGTTCCCAACGGATGTTCCTCAAGAAACTGTCATTATTGAGAAAGCTGAGGTTATTAAGTAATTCGTGACTCAGCACATACATTTTATTTCTGACTTACACCTTACCCAAGATAGGCCTGAAAATACGCAGCGATTTTTAGCCTATCTTGAATCCTTAAGTAGTGATGTGTCAGCTTTATATATTTTGGGCGACTTGTTTGACGTATGGGTTGGTGACGATGACCCAACCCCGCCTAATGAAGCAGTTAAAACACACTTAGCCAAAGTTACTTCCAAGGGAGTTAAGGTGTACTTTTTGGCGGGCAATAGAGACTTCTTGGTCGGTAAAAAGTTTTTTGCTGATACTCAGGTGGTCAGCTTAGAAGACGAATATATTATTGATTTATTTGGCACGAGTACCTTATTAATGCACGGCGACCTGTTGTGTAGTGATGATGTCGAATACCAAAAATTTCGAGACTTAACGCACACGCCTGAATGGCAACAAAGCATTTTATCTAAACCTCTTCAAGAACGCTTGGCGATGGCTCAACACTACCGGCAAGAAAGTCATTTAAATAAAGCAAACAAGTCGATTGAGATTATGGATGTTAATACCTCTACCGTTGTTAATTATGTTAAAAAACATCAGGTAAAACGTCTTATTCACGGGCATACACACAGACCAGATATTCACTCGCATATTGCGGACGGGGAAGAGATTGAACGTTTTGTTTTAGCAGAATGGGATCATAGCGCCAGTGTTCTCGACTGGAGTGAAGACGGTTATCAGCTCATCGAACTTTCTTAGTCTTAACGTAGCTGGTTCTATATATTATGTTTGCTTTAATTTACGTTTATCAAGGCGCTCAAGCTCTAACAACTCACTGGGCGTAAAACCCGCCCGGAGCCGTAAAGGCTTATTAAATGGGCCGAGTATTTGACCTTTTAATAAGCGTTCAACATGTTCGAAAAACACATCTTCACGCTCGACTCCTTCGTTTTCACAAACAAAATCTAGCCATTTTGTACCAAATTCAACATGTGTTACTTCATCTTCTAAAATAATTTCTAAAATGGCCGCTGTGTCCATGTCTTTTTGGGCATATAGTTTTTCCAACATGGCTGGGGTAACATCAAGTCCACGAGCTTCTAGGTAACGTGGAACCAATGATAAACGAGCAAGTAAATTATCGTCTGTTTTAACGGCCATACTCCATAAACCATCATGCGATGGATTGTCACCATATTGACAATCATAGGTCGCTAAATGATTGCATAGTAATTGAAAGTGCTTACATTCATCATTAGCAACATAGACCCAGTCTTTATAAAACTGTGCCGGCATACCTTTAAAACGATAAGCAATATCTAGGGCTAATTTAATCGCATTAAACTCTATGTGTGCGATAGCGTGTATAAATGAGCGCTTGCCTGCTTCTGTTCCTAGCCGCCTTCGTGGTAAATCTCTGGGTGCAACACAGATGGGCTTGTCAGGAAAACGTACGAGGTCTATTGGTTTAATAATGCGGTTTACTGGCTCAATAAAAGAGCTATTTTGATGGCACAACTCAAAAGCTTGCCGTGTCATCTCAATCGTTTCGTTAACCGATGAGCTCAATAAGGCATTTTCGAGCGAATTAAAAAAATCAGGCATGAATAAATACTCTTGGCGAAAAGCAGATTTTATCGTATCTGTTGTATACTTGCTCAGACGTTTATAAATAATTATGAGAGCAATTAATGAGTACATATGACTATGATGTAATTGTTGTAGGCACAGGCCCAGGAGGTGAAGGCGCCGCAATGAAGGCTTGTAAAGAAGGTAAAAAAGTTGCCATCATAGAAAAATATAAAGAGGTTGGCGGTGGCTGTACTCATTGGGGAACAATTCCCTCAAAAGCATTACGTCAAGCGGTTCAGCGTGTTATTCAATTTAATCGCAATAGATGGTTTAAAGAAGCCTGCGGTGGCCGACTTCACTTAACGTTTCCTCAACTTTTAAGTTCTGCTACCGACGTGATAAAAAAACAGGTTGATATGCGAGATGGCTTTTATGAACGCAACAATCTTGACTTGCTATACGGCACAGCTAGTTTTGTTGATGAAAATACAATGCAGGTTAAACCTAATGCCGGTGGTAAAGTAAAAAAAATAACTGCCAAGGTATTTGTGTTGGCGCCTGGCTCTCACCCCTATCGTCCTGATGATGTGGATTTTAATCATCATAATGTTTTTGATAGCGATACTATTTTAGACTTAGACTTCACACCACGCTCAATTACAATCTATGGAGCGGGCGTTATTGGTTCCGAATATGCTTCTATCTTTCAAGGGTTAGGGGTTAAAGTTAACCTTATTAATACGCACTCTACTTTGCTGGCCTTTTTAGATGAAGAAATCGTACATGCCTTAAGCCATGATATGCGAAACCAAGGTGTTGTTATCCGCTCTAGTGAAGAATACGATTCAATAATACCTGACGATAAAAGCGTTGTTACCCAATTGGTTTCAGGAAAAAAGATTAAAACTGATATTTTTCTATGGGCCAATGGTAGGACCGGTAACTTTGATGACCTAGCATTAGACAAAGTCGGCATCACCCCTAACTCTCGCGGTCAAATTAATGTTAACGAGAATTACCAAGTGGAAGGTAAAGAACATATTTATGCGGTTGGAGATTTTATTGGCTATCCAAGTTTAGCCAGCGCCGCTTATGATCAAGGCCGTTTTGCCGCAACCCATATCGTTGATGGTTTTTGTGATGCTACTCTGGTTAAAGACATTCCAACAGGCATTTATACTAATCCGGAAATTAGTTCAGTTGGCTACACAGAAAAAGAATTGACCGAGCAAAAAGTACCTTATGAAACCGGTTATTCACGTTTCGATTCACTGGCAAGAGCGCAAATTTCTGGTGAAACTCAGGGTTTATTAAAAATAATTTTTCACTCAGAAACATTACAAATATTAGGTGTGCACTGCTTTGGTGACCAAGCGGCTGAAATTATACATATTGGGCAGGCGATTATGTCGCAAAAAGGCGAAGCAAATACCCTGCTGTATTTTACTAATACAACCTTTAACTACCCAACAATGGCTGAGGCTTATCGAGTGGCTGCTTTAAATGGTTTAAACCGACTAGATAACCATTAAGATAGTATTCAGCTTAGGCCCGTATAGTAAGTTACACCCCAATAAAATAATGAGTTAAAGATGAATAAATGGATTTTGTTGTTTAATTTAATATTTTTAACCAGCCCTCTAATGGCTCATGATAAGCCGTTTGATGGAGTTGTTAATTTACAAGCTTCTGCTAGTTTAGAGGTTGAAACCGATACGATGCTGGCCAGTATTGCTGTTGAAGCTGAACATTACGACCCCGCTGTTTTGGCTGAACAAATCAACCAAAAAATGTCTTGGGCTCTTAAAACAGCCGCCCCCTTTAAAACCGTTAAAGTTAAAGGTGGGCAATACACATCTCATCAACTTTATAACAAACGTATTTTTAAAGCTTGGCGTGGTATTCAAACTATAACGCTAGAAAGTAAAGACAGTGAGGACTTAGGCAAGCTGATTGGCTTATTACAAAAAGAATTACTAATTAAATCCTTGCGCTACCAAGTCTCAGAAGAAAAATTAAATGCCACTAAACAATTATTAACAAAACAAGCTATTGCAGACTTTAAGGCGCAAGCACAAACGATCACTAACGAGTTCGATAAAAATAAGTATCTTGTTCATCAAATTAATATCCATTCGAACAATCAGCATCGCCCAGTGTATTACGCCAAATCAAGAATGCTTTCAAGCAGTGCAACTGATGAAGCTGCTCCTGCTAACTTACAACAGAACACGTCAACTATCCAAGTCAATGTTAATGGCTCAATTCGCCTAGTAGACTAAGGCTAACAAGCTTAATTCTCATTCGCACCATTTTAGTGCCCATCTATCATATCAGCACCTAAAGGATGCGACGCAGCATTTATTTGCCTCATAAGCCTCTATCAATCACTGTATTGTCAATAAATTAAACTTGGCATAACCATTGCACTACTTGTAGCTGTTATTTCTTTCGATTAAGTCATAACACACTGTAACGGCGCAGTCATGAACATCTTAATTTATAAAGCACAGGCGCTAACTCGGTATATTCGTGTTGGCTGCTTTAGGTTTTATGTTTTTTTTAAAAAATTTAACGTAGAGAGTTAATATGAAAAGCAACAAAAAAAGTCACTCAAACCCTATCATAGTAGGCGCTATTGCTAGCACGATACTAATGACAACAGCTCCTTTAGCGCAGGCGGAGGAATCTATAATAAATGCCCTATCCAGTGGTAAAGCCAGTTACAGCGCTAGACTACGTTATGAAAATGTCGATCAAGAAAACTTATCTGAAGAAGCAAACGCTTATACCGCTAGATTAACGGCGGCCTATAAAACAGGAACGTATTATGGGTTTGGGCTTTTTGGTGAAGTAGAAAGTGTTCATAGCTTATTTAGTAACAATTATGCACATCCATCTCAGGCCAAGGGTGCTAAATACCCTGTTATTGCTGATCCTAATGAAACAGAGCTTAATCAAGGTTACTTGTTTTACACAGGGCTTGAAGACACGTCTGTAAAATTGGGGCGACAAGCATTGACATATCGTGGTGCACCCTTTCATCGGCATATCGGTACGGTTGCTTGGCGTCAAAATTGGCAAACACTGGATGCATTCTCTATTTCTAATCAGTCGCTTAGTGATACAACCATTAATTATGCTTATGTATGGAATGTAAATCGTATCTTTGGTGAAGATGCGCCTGAACCACTTGATAATTTTGACAGTGATTCACATTTATTTAATATCCAATATAGTGGTTTTAAAACTGCAAAAATTGAAGCTTACGCATATTTATATGACTTTGAAAATGCAGATGCTTTTTCAACCAATACATATGGTCTAAGACTTAGCGGTGCTAAGCCTATCAGTGATGCGACTAAGGTTATTTATACAGCTGAATACGCCACCCAATCAGATGCCGCTGATAACCCTAACTCAATAGATGCTGATTATATTTTGGCTGAACTCGGCACAAAAATATCATTTAATGGGCCTATCAACATGCTGTTGGTAAAAGCCAGTTATGAATTACAAGAAGGTAATGGCGGCGCTGACCGTTTTGTAACAATTCTTGGAACAAATCACGCTTACCAAGGCTGGGCGGATAAATTCTTAGTAACCCCAGGTGATGGTGTTGAAGATATTTACTTAACAGCTGTGACGACTGCTTATGGCATAAAATTTGTGGCAGCTTATCATGACTTTAGTTCAGATAATAATAGCTACGATTACGGTACTGAGTTTGATGTGATGGCTACTAAAAAAGTAGGTAAAAACTACACCGTTGGTCTCAAGTATGCAGATTACAATGCTGACAATAATGCTTTAAATATCGGCCCAACAGCCGTTGATACGACTAAATTGTGGGCTTTTGTAAGCGCAAAATTCTAGTCATGGCATTGATATAAGCCTTTTTTTAAAGAAGCATTAATCGACACTTAATGAAACCTAGAATCCTATTATTTAATACAACGGCTGATGACCTCCTAGATGTTCAGGGGCATTTATCTGACTCTATTTACGAGGTAACAGCCGTTACATCACAGTTAAGCGACATTAGTCGTGCTGCTCTTACTGGCTCTATAGATATTGTGATGGCAGTAACGGAAAAACGTTTTGATCAATTATTTAGTTGTATACAACAAATTAACGTGCAAAACCCTATTCCGGTTATTGTCTTTACCTACGAAGACAGTAGAGATGTTATTCAAGCAGCCATTAAAGTAGGTGTAAGTGCTTATATTGTAGATGGCCTTCAGGCCAAACGTATTGTGTCTATTATTGATACCGCTTGTTTTCGTTTTAACGAGCAACAGCTTATTAAAGAAGAGTTAGAGCGAACGAAAAATACGTTAAGTGAACGTAAGATTATCGATAAAGCAAAAGGCATTATTATGCAACGCTCTAAAATTAGTGAAAATGAAGCTTATAAAGCAATGCGTAAAATGGCGATGAATAAAAATATCAAAATGGTAGATCTAGCAGAAAGCATAATCTCAGCAAGTGAAATATTGGCATAGGTATTGCTTTTTAATTTCTAACGAATAGTACCACCCCCGAACTTGGGGCTTAAAACTTAATAGACCTTATAAGGTCACAAGACAAAGACGTCTGCTAGCTTGTTTTCTTTAAAACGAAAATAAGCGGCGGGCGTTTTTTTTGCATTTTATAAACGTAAACAGGAAAAAAAATGAAAAAAAATCGTAAGACTTTCAGTAAACGAAACATCGGAGGCATGTTTAAAAGCTGTCTGGCTGGTTTAGCGTTAACAATGGCAGGTAGTTTAACGGCTGCACATGCCGTTGAAGAACTTGAAAAAGATGAACTTAAGTTTGGTTTTATCAAATTAACAGATATGGCACCGTTAGCGGTTGCCTATGAAAAAGGTTTTTTTGAAGATGAGGGCCTGTATGTCACCATTGAACCACAAGCGAATTGGAAGGTGTTACTTGACCGTGTGATTGATGGCGAGCTAGACGGTGCACATATGCTTGCCGGGCAACCACTTGGTGCAACCATAGGTTTTGGCACTAAAGCGGATATTATTACTGCCTTTAGTATGGATTTAAATGGTAATGCGATTACTGTTTCAAATGATATTTGGGCAGAAATGAAACCTAATATCCCCAAAGGTGCTGATGGTAAGCCAGTGCACCCTATTAGTGCGACCGCACTGAAGCCAGTTGTTGATCGATATAAATCTGAAGGTAAGCCTTTTAATATGGGCATGGTTTTCCCCGTATCAACACATAATTATGAGCTACGTTATTGGTTAGCTGCAGGCGGAATCCACCCGGGCTATTATTCAAAAACGGATATCACCGGTCAAATTGATGCGGATGCTTTATTATCGGTTACCCCTCCTCCTCAAATGCCTTCAACGCTTGAAGCCGGTACTATTTATGGCTATTGCGTTGGGGAACCTTGGAACCAGCAAGCCGTCTTTAAAGGTATTGGCGTTCCTGTTGTGACAGATTATGAAATTTGGAAAAATAACCCAGAAAAAGTATTTGGCGTTAGTGCAGAGTGGGCAGAAAAGAACCCCAATACACATAAAGCCGTTATTAAAGCATTAATTCGTGCAGCGCAATGGTTAGATGCTAACAACGATGCAAACCGTCCAGAAGCGGTAAAAATTCTGTCTCAATCTGAATATGTTGGTGCTGACTACGATGTGATCGCTAACAGCATGACAGGCACATTTGAGTATGAAAAAGGCGATAAACGTGACTTACCAGACTTCAACGTTTTCTACCGCTACTTTGCTACCTACCCTTATTATTCAGATGCTATTTGGTACTTAACCCAAATGCGTCGCTGGGGTCAAATTACCGACGAAAAATCAGATCAATGGTTCCACGACATTGCAAAAAAAGTCTACCGTCCAGACATTTATTTAGCAGCCGCTAAAGAGTTGTTAGAAGAAGGGAAAATTTCTAAAGCAGATATGCCTTGGGATACCGATGGTTACCGCGAACCACAAACTCACTTTATCGATAACATCACCTTTGATGGCCGCACACCCAATGCTTACCTAGAGAAGTTCAACATTGGTTTAAAAGGAAAAGACACTGTTAAGTAAATAACGGTATGACAATGATAGGTACCCGTGATGATGCGGGTACCTATTTAACAAAAAAACTAGAGGTAACACTATGCCTGTTGATACAGCATTAGAAGATAAAAATATGAAAAATCAAGAAGCGAGTAACACTACAAGTTCATCAGCAGACTCACAAGAGTCTGTTGCCAATAAGCCTGAAAAAAAGGTCGCCAATGAAGGCGTTAAAATTTCCGTAAAAATTAATAATTTTTTAGAACTAATTGGCTTTACTTGGTTTATACCCATCGTAAAACTGTTGGCTGGTGAAGACCCTGTTGTACAGCTAAAAGAAGCGATAAAAGTTATTGGTGTGCCGGTATTAGCCATGTTGATATTTATTGGGTTTTGGGACTGGGGCGCTGCGAAAATCCAAACGAGCCTAGGCGCTATTCCTGGCCCTGCTGCGGTATGGCAAGAAACAAAAAGCCTTGCCGCCGACCACTACAAAGAGAAAGAAAAAGAAGTCGCTTTTTACAAACGTCAGGAAGTTCGTAATGCTAAAAAGCTTGAAAAGAACCCAGATGCGGTTATTAAAATTCGTGATTACACAGGCAAAGCAACCTATCCGCAACAAATTATGACCAGTTTATGGACTGTTTTCGCAGGCTTTTTATTAGCCTCTGTTGTGGCTATTCCACTGGGTGTTATTTGCGGATTAAGCCCTGCTTTTAATGCTGCCATTAACCCGATTATTCAAATATTTAAACCTGTTTCTCCATTGGCTTGGTTACCTATAGTCACACTTATTGTTAGTGCACTGTATGTGGTTGAGGGGGACGCTACATTTAGCAAGTCCTTTCTTGTATCGGCCATCACAGTAACATTGTGCTCATTATGGCCAACTCTAATTAATACAGCCGTCGGCGTATCTACTATTGATAAAGACTTAATGAATGTCTCAAAGGTTTTACAACTCGGGTGGTGGAAAACAGTCACTAAAATTGTTTTACCTAGTTCGCTGCCATTAATTTTTACAGGCTTACGTCTATCACTTGGTGTCGGTTGGATGGTATTAATTGCTGCAGAAATGCTAGCGCAAAACCCAGGTTTAGGTAAATTTGTCTGGGATGAATTCCAAAATGGCAGTTCTCAATCGTTAGGAAAAATTATGGTTGCTGTGTTTACTATTGGTATTATCGGTTTTATGCTCGATCGTATCATGTTGACGCTGCAAAAATATTTTTCATACGGCGACGCAATGTAGGAGAAAAGATATGTCATTTTTAGCACTTAAAAATATTAGTAAATCCTACGGTAGTGGTCACAATAAAAGTGACGTTCTGAGCAATATTAACCTTGATATTAAAGAAGGTGAATTTGTTGCTATTGTTGGGTTCTCGGGCACAGGTAAAACTACCCTTATCTCCACTATTGCAGGTTTAATTAAACCTGATAGTGGTGAAGTGACAATGGAAGGTAAAAAAGTTACTGGCCCCAGTTCAGAACGCGGTGTTGTCTTTCAGAGCTACTCCTTAATGCCTTGGTTAACTGTTTTTGGAAACGTTGCATTAGCTGTTGATTCTGTCTTTAGTGATCTTTCTGCTTCTGAACGAACAGAACGCATAGAAAAATACATCAATATGGTGGGATTGTCGCATGCGACGCATAGGCACCCTTCTGAACTATCTGGTGGTATGCGACAGCGTGTTAATGTTGCACGAGCTTTGGCGGCAAGCCCACATGTTTTATTATTAGATGAGCCACTCAGCGCACTAGATGCATTAACGCGCGCGAACCTACAAGATGAAATCATTAGAATTTGGGAACAAGAGAAAAAAACCGTGGTACTCATCACGAATGATGTAGATGAAGGGTTGATAATGGCCGACCGGATTATTCCATTAAACCCGGGGCCAAATGCTACGTTTGGTCCCGAATTCATTGTTGATCTGCCAAGGCCGCGCGATAGAACAGCCATGAACCATGATGAAAATTTTAAAAAATTACGCAGTGATATTACTCAATATTTAATGAGTGTCGGCATCGGTGATAGTGCTGATTCAACAAGTAATGTTTATCAATTACCCAATGTCCAGCCTAATACAGCCAGTGACTTTGGTCTTAGTGACGACGAGAAGCCTGATGCACTGAAACCTTATTCAAATAATATGGGTGATAAAAAATACTTGGAGTATTTTAATTTAACCAAGGTTTACCCAACACCGAAAGGTCCCTTAACAGTAGTCGATAAATTTGAACTAAATATAGGAAAAGGCGAGTTTATTTCAATTATTGGCCATTCCGGTTGTGGCAAATCGACTGTATTGTCTATGACCGCAGGGTTAACCGACATCAGCGATGGCGGTATTGTTTTGGACAAGAAAGAAGTCAGTGCCGCGGGCCCTGACAGAGCAGTTGTTTTCCAAGCCCCTAGCCTTTTTCCTTGGTTAAGTGCGAAAGAAAATGTTGCTTTAGGCGTCGAGCGAGTTTATCCGCATTGCACCCCAGCAGAACGAAATAGCATTGTTGAGTACTATTTAAGTAAAGTGGGCTTAAGTGAAGCCTTCAATAAGAAAGCCGCTGAACTTTCAAATGGTATGAAACAGCGTGTCGGTATTTCACGTGCCTTCGCCCTCTCCCCTAAATTACTGTTACTCGATGAACCATTTGGTATGTTAGATTCTTTAACAAGGTGGGAGCTTCAGGAGGTGTTAATGGAAGTTTGGACACGGACTAAAGTCACTGCCATTATGGTGACACACGATGTTGATGAAGCTATTTTACTGGCTGATCGTGTTGTGATGATGACCAATGGACCTAATGCTAAGGTTGGTAAAGTTATGAAAGTGGATTTACCACGTCCTCGAACACGTAAGGCACTGGTATCGCACCCTGATTATTATAAATACAGGGAAGAGCTGCTAACCTTCCTAGCAGAGTGTGATAATCACTAAGCTATTAGAAACGCTAAAGCCATTAAAAGGCGCTGTTTTAACAGCGCCTTTTTATCTGAAGCGGTTCCGCTCATTAGGACAGTAAAAGCCGTTAGTTAAGGAGTTATTTTCTGTATTATTATTTAAATAGAGGACACAGAAGATG
>NZ_JAHRVT010000045.1:0-6031 GCF_019090545.1 Cycloclasticus sp.
CATCTTCTGTGTCCTCTATTTAAATAATAATACAGAAAATAACTCCTTAACTAACGGCTTTTACTGTCCTAATGAGCGGAACCGCTTCAATGGAAATAGAAGCAGCAGTAATAAGGGGAAGTAAAGGGGCTTTTGAATTTGAATCGTTGGAGTTAGCAGAAGTATCAGCTGATCAGATTTTAGTAAAAATAGTCGCAGTTGGGCTTTGTCATACGGATTTAACCTGTCGTGATCAAGCCTACCCCGTTCCTTTGCCCATGGTGTTTGGTCATGAAGGGGCTGGCGTTGTAGAAAAAGTAGGTAAAAATGTGACGAAGGTTGAACCGGGCGATCATGTTGTTCTTACATTTTATACCTGCGGTCACTGTGAAGCTTGTTTGAATGGTGAGCCTGCGCGATGTGAAGCAGCATTTGAGCCGAACTTTTTAGGTCGAGCAGTCGATGGTAGTTGTACGATTCATGATCACTCGGGGGCAGCAATCGGTTCGAGTTTTTTTGGCCAATCATCGTTTGCTAGCTATTCACTATCCTATGAAAGAAATACCATAAAAGTGCCTAAAGACGTCCCATTGGAGCTATTGGGGCCGTTGGGTTGTGGCGTGCAAACAGGTGCAGGGTCGGTGCTCAATGCCTTGAACCCACCTGCAGGAAGTGCAATTGCTATTTATGGTGCGGGTGCAGTCGGTCTATCGGCTGTTATGGCCTCTGTTATTGCAAACTGTACAACGATAATTTCGGTTGATGTAAAAGAAAACCGTTTAGCGTTAGCAAAAGAGCTTGGGGCGACCCATGTTATTAATGCCGCTGAGTTAGACCCTGTTGAGGAAATTAAGAAAATAGTGGGTGGGGCAGGTATTGCTTATGTACTTGAAACAAGCGGGGTTCCAAATGTATTGGTTCAAGCAATTACTTGTTCAAAACCAGGGGGTGAAATAGGCATAGTGGGTTCACCAGCGCTAGGTGTAACAATACCTGTAGATGTTAGTTTTATGTTGGATAACCGAACGCTACGAGGGATTATACAAGGCCAATCTAACTTTGATATTTTTATCCCACGCTTAATCGAGTTGTATAAACAGGGTAAATTTCCATTTGATAAATTAATAAAATTTTACGAATTTGATCAAATAAACCAAGCAGCGGAAGACTCAGAGAAAGGCGTGACACTTAAAGCAGTGATGCGACTTCCCAAGTAGTACTTAGAATACAAACGCCGAACCTTACTCTTCGGGTTTTTACGAGGTTTAGTTAGAAATGAAAGAGCGTAATATGCGCATTTTGAATGTCAGAGCATAGTTAAAGAGAATTATCGTGAGCCAGCAAATACTGTTGACTTGCGCGCGTGAGTTAGTGGCAGCTGATGCAAATGCTCTACAGGTCGTGGATAGGTGGGCACTGCAATACTAAAATAAAGCGCTGAAGTGTTGGCAGCTTTCGCTGATGTTATCTGCGCTGAAAATTTGCTCTACAACGGCGATAAAGTCTGCACCTTGATTAATCAGTGCTTTTGCATTGTTGTGTTGAATGCCGCCAATGGCAACGATGGGGATAGATAAAGCAGCTTTCGCATCCTGTAGGGTTTTAAGGTTTGCTAAAGGAATGCCGGGCTTTGTGGTTGAATTGAAAAATCGACCAAATGCAACATAATCTGCACCTTGTTCTTGAGCCTGTAAGGCAAGCGATAAATGGTGATGACAAGTCACCCCGATAAGTGCATCCTTGCCTAATCGTTGTCTCGCTTCAAGAATGCTGCCATCTGATTGACCAAGGTGGACACCCTCTGCCTGACAGGCTAGTGCAAGGGCAGGATTGTCGTTAATGATCAATGGAACGTTATAATTTAAGCACAATTGATGAATAGCCTGTGCTCGCAGCAGTGTTTCAACAGGCGTGCTGATTTTGTCTCGGTATTGCAGAAGGCTTGCACCTCCTTGAAGTGCTTGTTCTACTTTTTCTAATAATAAAGCTGTTTCGGCTATATTTGGTGTAATAGCGTATAGGCCATTTTTAGGTAACGGAGTCATTGCTGAATGCGATTGGGGAAAAGTTGCCCTTTACCAACTCGGTTAGCTAATTTAATGGCTTGGTTAACATATGTTTGTGCCAACGCTACGGCATTGGGTATTGATTGACCTTGCGCGACTAAGGCTGCAATGGCTGAGGCCAGTGTGCAACCGGTACCATGAAAGTGGCCGCTTTGGCGTTCCCATTCATAAGTTATTTGTTTTTCAGGATTAAAAAATAAGTGATTATGCAGTACCGCCCCTGGTGAATGCCCGCCCGTTATTAAAACGTAATTTGTACCTGTGTTAAGCAGTGCTTTGCCAAGGCTTTCTTCATTGTTATCGTGTTGTAAACCAGAAAGTTGAGCCGCTTCGATAGTATTGGGTGTCAACACGGTTGTGAGGGGAAGAAGCGTATTTTTAATTTCATCGAGCAGTGTAATATTGGCCAATGATGTGCCATCACCACTAGCAAGGACGGGGTCGAAAACCACAGGAATATTAGGGTGTAACTGAATGATCTTGACGATAGCTTTAACGGCGTCGACTGACCCAGTTAGCCCAACTTTGATAACAGCAATAGGCAGATCATCAAACAGTACCTTGGCTTGCTCAATGAAATCGTTCGCTTTTAAGGGTATTAAACGATGAACCGTGCTGGAATCTTGTACCGTTAAGCAGCTGATGATTGAACAAGGGTGGCAGCCAAAATGGGTGAGTACTTCGATATCGGCTTGAATGCCGGCGCCGCCAGTTGGGTCATGCCCAGAAATAGTTAGTACGGCAGGTTTTGTGTCTAGATTTTTTGGCGAATGAGACAAAAGAGTGGGGTGCGTTTTACATTTAAAAAGGATGGTAGAGGAATAAATTTATAACAACAAGTGCCTGTTCAGTAGCAAACGAGTAAAATGGCTGATTATTTAAAAACAAACGTACCGAAACAATGGCACAAACAGAAAAACATACACAGCTGTTAGATTTATTAAAGCAACGCATTTTATTACTGGATGGCGCTATGGGTACGATGATTCAGTCGTATGACTTTAACGAAAGTGATTATCGTGGGGAGCGTTTTGCTGACTGGCCAAGCGATGTAAAAGGCAATAATGATTTATTATCGTTAACTCAAGAAGATACTATCCGTGCTATCCATTTGGCTTATTTTGAAGCGGGTGCGGATATTGTTGAAACGAATACTTTTAACTCAACACGTGTTGCTATGGCTGATTACGATATGCAAGAGTTATCGTATGAAATTAACGAACAATCGGCTCGTATTGCAAGAAAAGCGGCAGATGAGATTGAGGCAAAATACCCTGGCAGAGTATGTTTTGTAGCAGGTGTTTTAGGCCCAACAAATCGTACGGCCAGTATTTCGCCGGATGTAAACGACCCTGCTTTTAGAAATATCAGCTTTGATGAATTGGCGGAGGCTTATACAGAATCAATTGATGCGCTGATAAAAGGTGGGGCCGATATTATCTTGGTAGAAACCATTTTTGATACGCTCAATGCGAAAGCGGCGCTGTACGCGATTCAAATGTATTTTGAAACACATGATGTTGAATACCCAGTCATGATTTCTGGCACAATAACCGACGCCTCCGGTCGAACGTTGTCAGGTCAAGTAACCGAAGCATTTTGGAATTCGCTAAGACATATCAAGCCGATTAGTATTGGCTTTAACTGTGCTCTTGGTGCTGAAGAGTTGCGCCAATATGTAGAAGAGTTGTCTCGTGTTGCCGATACGTATATCAGTGCACACCCCAATGCAGGTCTACCGAATGAGTTTGGTGGTTATGACGAAACACCAGACGATATGGCCGGCCATATTCGGGAGTGGGCGCAAAGTGGTTTCTTGAATATTATTGGTGGCTGTTGTGGAACATCACCTGAATTCATAACGGCAATGAAAGAAGCAGTGAGCGATAGTGCACCAAGGGAAATACCGAAGCTTGAGGTTGCCTGTCGATTGTCTGGCTTAGAGCCGATGAATATTTTTAAAGACTCTCTGTATGTCAATGTGGGTGAGCGAACGAATGTGACCGGTTCGGCTCGGTTTAAACGCCTAATTAAAGAGCAAGATTACGAAACAGCACTCGATGTAGCGCGTCAGCAGGTGGAAAGTGGCGCTCAGGTGATCGATATCAACATGGATGAAGGCATGTTGGATTCGAAAGCAGCGATGATACGTTTTTTAAGTTTGATAGCGGCAGAGCCAGATATATCGGTGGTTCCCGTGATGATCGATTCTTCTAAATGGGATATTTTAGAAGCCGGTTTAAAGTGTGTGCAAGGCAAAGCGATCGTCAATTCGATTAGTCTGAAAGAAGGCGAAGAAAATTTTATCAATCAAGCTAAAACCATTATGCGTTACGGCGCGGCAGTGATAGTGATGGCGTTTGATGAAACCGGGCAAGCAGATACATTTGAACGTAAAGTTGAAATTTGTACACGTGCCTATAAAGTGCTGACTGAAAAGGTTGGCTTCCCAGCCGAAGATATCATTTTTGACCCTAATATTTTTGCCATTGCCACAGGCATCGATGAGCACAATAATTATGCGGTTGATTTTATTGAAGCAACACGTGTTATTAAGCAAACTTTGCCACATGCTATGGTGTCTGGTGGTGTTTCGAATGTGTCCTTCTCCTTTCGAGGAAATAACAAAGTCAGGGAAGCGATTCATGCGGTATTTTTATACTATGCGGTTCAAGCAGGCATGGATATGGGCATTGTCAATGCAGGGCAGCTAGCAGTATATGACGATATTCCTGATGAGCTACGCGAGAGTGTCGAAGATGTCATCTTAAACCGGACACCTAAAAGCGGTACCTCTGCGACAGAGAACTTATTAGCCATTGCTGAAAAATACCTTGAGGGTGATTCAGAAGAAGCGGTTAAAGAAGCCGCCGAATGGCGATCTTGGCCGGTTAAAAAACGCTTAGAGCATGCGCTGGTTAAAGGCATTACAGAATTTATTGAAGAAGATACCGAATTGGTTCGACAAGAAGTTGAGCGTCCTTTACACGTCATCGAGGGGCCGCTGATGGATGGTATGAATGTAGTAGGTGACTTGTTTGGCGCTGGTAAGATGTTTTTACCGCAAGTCGTAAAGTCTGCGCGTGTTATGAAAAAAGCGGTCGCCTATTTAATGCCGTTTATGGAAGAAGAAAAGGGTGATGTGGTGGAGACTAACGGAAAAGTCTTAATGGCAACAGTCAAAGGCGATGTGCATGACATCGGTAAAAACATAGTTGCTGTTGTGCTTCAATGCAACGGTTTTGAAGTAGTTGATTTGGGTGTAATGGTACCTGCAGATACTATTTTGAAAGAAGCCAGTAAACACAATGTTGATGTGATTGGCTTAAGCGGCCTGATTACGCCATCTTTGGATGAAATGGTGCATATGGCAAAAGAAATGGAACGCCAAGGGTTTGATATACCGTTAATGATTGGCGGTGCGACGACATCGCGTGCGCATACAGCGGTAAAAATAGAACCGCACTATCATGGTGTAAGTGTGTACGTTACCGATGCGTCTCGGTCGGTTGGTGTGTTGAGTAATTTAATGGATAAAAGCGCGGCGAATGATTATCAGCAAAAAATTCGTGAGGAATATGCTGAAGTTCGTGAGCGTCATAAGGGTCGTCAGTCTACAAAACGCCAGCTTAATTTAGACGATGCCAGGCAGAATGCAAGCACGATTGATTGGAGTCAGTATACACCGGTAAAGCCGAGTTTCTTGGGTACCAAGGTGTTGAATGATTTTCCACTGGATGAAATTGCAAAGTTTATTGATTGGTCACCCTTTTTTCAAACTTGGGAGCTGGTTGGAAGCTACCCTAAAATTTTAGAAGATGAAATAGTCGGTCAGCATGCAAAGGACTTGTTAAAAGATGCCAAAATCATGCTGCAAAAAATTATCGATGAGAAGTGGCTAACGGCGCGCGCGGTGTTTGGGTTTTATCCAGCGAATAGTCGGGTAGATGACGTAGTGGTTTATGCAGATGAGTCGCGTACAAACG
>NZ_JAHRVT010000046.1:0-7369 GCF_019090545.1 Cycloclasticus sp.
ATTGAGGAACTGATATGAGCTCAGGTGTTATCGTTCAAATTATTGGCGCGGTTGTTGACGTGGAATTTCCACGTGATGCTATACCGAAAGTATATGACGCACTCCTTGTAAAGGAAGTGGGTTTAACACTAGAAGTACAACAGCAGATTGGCGACGGTGTTGTTCGTACCATTGCTATGGGTACAACAGACGGTGTTAAAAGGGGCTTAGATGTAACGAATACTGGTGAAGCAATTCAAGTACCAGTAGGAACTAAAACATTAGGTCGTATTATGAATGTTCTAGGTGAACCGATTGATGAAAAAGGACCAATTGGTGAAGAAGAACGCTGGGGTATTCACCGTACAGCGCCTTCTTATGAAGAACAAGCAGCATCAAATGATATCTTAGAAACAGGTATTAAAGTTATTGACTTAGTTTGCCCGTTTGCAAAAGGTGGTAAAGTTGGTTTGTTTGGTGGTGCTGGTGTTGGTAAAACCGTTAATATGATGGAGTTGATCCGTAACATCGCGATTGAACATAGCGGCTATTCAGTATTTGCTGGTGTGGGTGAACGTACTCGTGAAGGAAACGATTTCTATCATGAAATGACCGATTCAAACGTTATTGATAAAGTATCGTTAGTTTATGGACAGATGAATGAGCCTCCAGGAAACAGACTACGTGTTGCTTTAACAGGCTTAACGATGGCTGAGAAATTTCGTGCAGACGGCAGTGATGTTTTATTGTTTATTGATAACATTTATCGTTACACATTAGCTGGAACAGAAGTGTCTGCGCTATTGGGACGTATGCCTTCAGCGGTGGGTTATCAACCTAACCTTGCTGAAGAAATGGGTGTATTCCAAGAACGTATTACATCAACCCGTGAAGGTTCAATTACCTCCATTCAAGCGGTTTATGTTCCTGCGGATGATTTAACCGATCCATCGCCTGCAACGACATTTGCTCACTTGGATGCGACTGTTGTGTTATCACGTCAAATTGCTGAACTAGGTATTTACCCTGCTATTGACCCATTAGATTCTACAAGTCGTCAATTAGACCCATTAGTGATTGGTGAAGAGCACTATCAAGTGGCTCGTGATGTTCAAGGTACGTTGCAACGTTATAAAGAATTAAGAGATATTATTGCTATTCTGGGTATGGATGAGTTATCAGAAGAAGATAAATTATCGGTTGCTCGTGCACGTAAAATTCAACGTTTCTTATCACAACCATTCTTTGTGGCTGAGGTGTTTACAGGTTCGCCTGGTAAATACGTTTCACTTAAAGATACTATTGCAGGTTTTAAAGGTATTATTGCAGGTGATTACGATCATATTCCTGAGCAAGCATTCTATATGTCAGGAACGATTGACGAAGTGATTGAAAAACACGCTAAGCAAGCAGCTTAAATTAAGGGGCTAAAATGAGCATGACAATTCATGTCGACATTGTAAGTGCAGAAGCTTCCATTTTTTCTGGATTGGCTGAAATGGTTTTCGCTCCGGGTGAACTGGGTGAACTGGGTATTGCGCCACGGCATGCGCCACTTGTTACTCGACTTAAACCGGGTGAGGTTCGTGTGAATACTGGTAAAGTTGAGTTGGATTTCTTTATTTCAGGTGGTATTCTCGAGATTCAACCTCATCTAGTGACGGTTCTTGCTGATACAGCTGTTAGAGCGGATGACTTAGATGAAGCAAAAGCGTTGGCAGCCAAGAAACAAGCTGAAGAGGTATTAGCAAATAAAACATCTGATATTGATTTTGCTAAGGCTCAAGCAGAGTTAGCTGAAGCTGCAGCACAGTTACAGGCAATTAGCCGGTTAAGGAAAACACGTTAAGCTTGGTTTAAATAAGTTACTAAGTGAAGTTACCGTTTGTGTAGCAGATCGTTGGATATAAAAATAAAACCCGCCCATAGGCGGGTTTTTTTATACCTGTTAAACTAGGGCTTGATCTGGAAATATTATCAAAATGAATATAAAAACTATCGTATTAGCCGCGGGCAAAGGCACGCGGATGAAGTCGAATAAAGCAAAAGTGTTGCATCAAATTGGTGGAAAACCAATGTTACAGCACGTTATTGAATCAGCGAGACCATTGAGCAGTGAGGTTGTTGTCGTTTATGGTCATGATGGCGAAGAGGTTAAAAAGAAACATTCGCAGTTTGATATTAATTGGGTTGAACAAATCGAACAATTGGGAACAGGCCATGCAGTCAAGCAGGCATCACATTACATAGCTGAAGACGATATTGTATTAATTTTATATGGTGATGTGCCATTAATTAACAGCTCTACACTGCATAAGTTGATTACACACGTTGATACTAAGTCTATGTCTTTATTAACGGTAACACTTGAAAACCCAATGGGTTACGGGCGAATCGTTAGAGAGGGTAATAAGGTTTGTAAGATAGTTGAGCAGAAAGATGCGACTGATATTCAATTACAAATTACTGAGGTCAACACCGGCATTATGGCGGTTCATGGGAAGCATTTAGTAAACTGGTTGGAGCAATTAAATAATAGTAATGCTCAGGGAGAATATTACTTAACAGATATTATTGAAATGGCGGTTAATGAAGAGGTTAGCGTTAATACGGTACATGCTGTGAATGAATTTGAAGTACAAGGTGTTAATTCAAAAATACAACTCAATGAACTTGAGAGATATTATCAACTGTATCAGGCAGAAGAGTTAATGAACTTAGGCGCTACACTTGCAGATAAGTCGAGGATAGATGTCCGAGGTGAATTGACGTTAGCCGGTAATGACGTTTATATAGATATCAATAATGTTTTTATAGGGGCAGTTAGCTTAGGTAGTAATGTACATATTGGGCCAAATTGTGTGATTGAAAATGCGATTATTGCTGATGGTGTTGTCATTAAAGCTAATTCTGTATTAGAAAATTGTGTTGTCGGTGAAAATAGTACAATTGGCCCCTTTGCTCGACTTCGTCCTGGTGCAGAGCTGGCAAAAGGTGTGCATATCGGCAACTTTGTTGAAGTGAAAAAAGCAACTATTGATGAGGGATCAAAGGTAAACCACTTAAGTTATATTGGTGATGCTGAAATTGGTAAATTCGTTAATGTTGGCGCCGGTACCATTACATGTAATTACGACGGAGTTAATAAACATAAAACCGCTATCAAAGATGGTGCATTTATTGGCTCTGGCACACAACTAGTTGCCCCGGTTACAGTAGAGGAAGGGGCTACGTTAGGTGCCGGGACAACTCTGTCAAAAGATGCTCCCGCTAATGCCCTAACAGTGACTCGTACAAAACAAATAACATTAAATGGCTGGAAGAAGCCGATGAAGGATTAAAAGGGCTTGTATGTGTGGAATAGTAGGTGCGGTATCACAACGAGATATCACAAATATTTTAGTAAAAGGCCTTCAAAGGCTGGAGTACCGTGGCTATGACTCGGCGGGCGTTTGTATCGTTACGGATAATGATGAACTCGAAAGGCGCCGCACCGTAGGCAAGGTAAAAAACCTTGAAAAGTTAATTGAGGCTCAGCCTTTATCGGGCTTTTGCGGTATTGCTCATACCCGCTGGGCAACGCATGGTGTTCCTTCAGAAACTAATGCACACCCGCATATGTGTGGTGACGTTGCACTGGTGCATAATGGCATTATTGAAAATTATGAAGTATTACGTAAGCAGCAATTAGAAACAGGCCACCAATTTGATTCAGACACTGATACAGAAGTGATTGTTCATGCTGTGTCTGATGCATATAAAAAAACCAATGATTTGCTGACTTCAGTTCAAAAAACAGTTGAGTCATTAGAGGGCGCCTATGCATTGGGCGTCGTTGAAAAAGGTAATAATGATCATTTAATAGCAGTAAGAAAAGGCAGCCCCTTGGTGATTGGTATTGGCAATAACGAACATTTTATTGCCTCTGATGTTTTTGCTTTGCTGGGAGAAGCAGAGCACTTTATTTATTTAGAAGATGGTGATGTGGCAGACATTACTCATAAGGGTGTGACGATATACGATGCCAAGGGCCGGCAGGTTAAGCGCAAAATTAATAAAACAAAATTACAAGTTAATGATGCTGGTATAGGGGAGTATGATCACTACATGCAAAAAGAAATTTTTGAGCAGGCAGCGGTACTTAAACAAACCCTTAAAGGACGTATCGCCAATGGGCGATTATTATCAGATTGTTTTGGCAAAGATGCTGAGGAGGCGTTCAAAAGCATTGAAGAAGTCCAAATTGTGGCCTGTGGAACTAGTTTTCATGCAGGGCTGGTAGCAAAGTACTGGTTTGAATCAGTGGCTGGCCTACCTTGTCATATCGAAGTGGCGAGTGAGTTTAGATACAGGCCGCATATTGTTATTAGGAAAACATTGTTTGTTACGATTTCACAATCAGGAGAAACAGCGGATACTCTGGCTGCTCTCCAAGCCTCCTCAGACATTGGTTATGCACATACATTAACGATTTGTAATGTTCCTGAAAGTTCATTAGTTAGAGAATCGGAATGGGCATTGATGACGAAAGCAGGGCCAGAAATAGGTGTGGCATCAACAAAAGCATTTACCACACAATTAACAGCCCTACTGTTGCTGGTGATTGCCTTAGGTAAGCACCATAAAATTGATGATAAAAAAGAGATAGAAATCGTCAGGCAATTAGAAGTATTACCAGAACAAGTGGCGGAAGTACTTCGTCTTGAGCCAGACATTATTGAGTTTGCAAAGCAGTTTAGTAATAAACACCATGCATTATTTTTGGGTCGTGGCGAGCAATACCCCGTTGCAATGGAAGGTGCCTTGAAGCTTAAAGAGATTTCTTATATTCATGCAGAAGCTTACCCAGCAGGTGAGTTAAAGCATGGGCCTTTAGCACTTGTTGATGACCAAATGCCGGTTGTTGCTGTGGCGCCAAACAATGATTTATTAGAAAAGCTGAAGTCCAACCTGCAAGAAGTGCAGGCTAGAGGGGGCGAGTTGTTTGTTTTTGCTGATACACATGCAATATTTGAAGAGGTAAAGGGGTTAAAAATTATTCGAGTATCAGAGATCAATGAAATAGTTGCTCCCATTATTTATACGGTACCGCTGCAATTATTGGCCTACCATGTCGCGGTTATTAAAGGAACCGATGTCGACCAACCGCGTAACCTTGCCAAATCAGTAACGGTTGAATAAGGAGTAAATAAAATCATGTAGTTAGAAAAAATAAAATTGATCAGCGTCAATTTTTTTAGAAAAATTTCTAACAGCTGCTCGTTCAAGCCTGTATGCTTTTTACAACACCAACATATAAAGGTGTAGTAAAAATAAAACAGGGGGAGTTTCATGAAGAAATCGATTATAAAATCGAGCGCGGGTATAGCACTCGGCTCGGCACTACTATTGTCCCAAATCGGGACGGCACAGGCTTTCAGTTTTCATCAGGGTGAGTTAAGAGGTTCTTTTGATACCGATTTAACCTATGGTATTTCAATGCGGACTGAGGATGCTGATAGTAATAACTTCGGCGCGTACGGTAACCGGATTTTTAAAGATGCTGGTGATGTGTTCAGTAATTCTATCCGTGGATCTAGTACATTAAGTTTAGAGTATGGCGATTATGGCATGCTGGCGCGAGGTAACTATTTTTATGATTATGCATATGACAATGAAGATTTAGCTGACCAAGCGCATGATAAATTAGTGCGTGATTTGTCACTAACTGACTTAATGTTTTATGGTTATTTTGGTGATAATGATCAGGTTAATGTAAGGGTTGGTAAACAGGTTATAAGCTGGGGTGAGAATACGTTTATTCAAGGCTCAATTAATGATATTAATACTGTTGACGTAAACAAACTTAGACAGCCTGGGCTTGCACTTAAAGATGCATTTATTGGTACAAATGCTGCTTATGTTTCATGGAATATTGATGACGAGTGGACTATTGAATCTTTCTATCTTTTTGAATTTGACCAAATTCAATTAGATCCAGCAGGTTCTTATTTTGCTGGTCTTGATGCAGTAGGTGCAGGCGGTGGTTTTGATACGGCAGGTGATGGTGTTGTCGGCGGTGTGGCCACAGGTGCAGCTAACCTACCTTTTGGTGCGCCTTCTGGAGCCTGTATTTCGCCTGATCAATTAGATGATTGCGGTCTAGTAGGTGGTTCTTTAGTAAGAGTGGGTGATAAGTTTGCTGAAGGTGGTCAATATGGTTTGGCAATTCGTAAATTCTTTCCAGAAGTATTTGGTGGAACAGAGCTCGCGTTGTATTACCAAAGTCTTCATGACAATACACCGATGATCTCAACATTTTACGGAACCGGTCAATTCTTTTTAGAATACGTAGAGAATATTGAGCGTATTGGTATGTCATTTAATACCAATATTTCTGGCTGGGCGATAGGCGGTGAGTACCACGTAAGAAAAGATGCGCCGATACAAATGACTGGTGGGGTGCTATCAGGATTAGGAGCAGCAGGCCCATTTCCAGCAGGCTTAGGACTATGTGGTACTTGTGCGGTAGGTGACGAGGTAACTGGATATGACTTCGTTGATAGGCATCAAATGCAAATGACCTTCCAACGTATTTGGGGTGTTGGCTTTATGGATGCAGATGCTAATAGCACCTTACTAGAAGTTGCGTATGGCTGGGTTGATGATTTGCCAACCAAAAATGAGCCGATTGTTGGTGGTGCCTTTAGATCAGTGTTTAATCCTCAAGTGACTGAGAGCTTTTGGGGCTTCCAAATTAAGCAAAGTCTTACTTATGAAGCAGCATTGTTTAATGTCGCATCCGTTTCTCCTTTTATCGCATTTAAATACGATGTTGAAGGGGTATCTAACGAAATTGTTCCTCTATTTGTTGATGACCGAAAAGCGTTAACAATTGGTGCTAACTTTGGCTATGGCGGTGGTACATGGGCAGGTGGTGTTAGCTGGACTATTTTCGATGGCCAAAATGGGATGTTAAATCAAGCGGGCAGTCGCTTGAATGGGAAAACAGATCGTGACTTTGTTCAAGCAAATATAAGCTACTCTTTTTAGGTTTAACCCTAGAAGAAGCATAATAAATTTAAGTATTTAAGAGGAAATGAAATGAGACTATTTAATAGTACTTTAAAGACAGCATCTGCCATTATATTGGCATCTGCATTATTGCCAGGGGCAGCGCTGGCCAAATTAAGTGATGCCGATCTGGCAAGGTTAGGAATCGAAGGAACAGAATTGACTCCGATGGGCGCTATTCGTGCAGGTAATGCCGAGGGCACTATTCCAGCATGGGAAAGTACGCCTATCAAAGGTGTAGAAGGAGGTAATGGTGAAAGCTTGGCTGACCCATTTGCCGATGAGAAGCCGCTATTCACCATTACTGCGGCTAACTATACGGAGTATGAAAGTCAGC
>NZ_JAHRVT010000047.1:0-32944 GCF_019090545.1 Cycloclasticus sp.
AATCGTCGATGGTGGGTGTAGCTCAGTTGGTAGAGCCCCTGACTGTGACTCAGGTTGTCGAGGGTTCGAGTCCCTTCATCCACCCCATTTTACGATTATTCTTTCCGTTAAATATGCCTAGTCATTTCACTGTTTTAGTTTTTAAACTAAAATTCGGTGTTATTTTCTTAGCGGGCCATATTTTGCCATTTAAACCATTTCCCATCTTGCTCACTGAGCCAAGCGAACCACCTCCTGAGATCAAATACCTTATTAATAAGGGTGATTATCGACTCATCGACACCGACGATACCTCTGAAGCTTGTTTGTTAATCTATAACGATAGACGCCTTAACCTTCAACTACGAACGACTAATAAACCTTTGCAGCTATGCATTGATTTCATCAATGGTAAAGCTAAGCACCGTAGACAATATGGTGGAGGTAAAAATCAGCCTCTGGCAAAAGCGTGCGGGCTAAATAAGCACCCAGATTGGAGTATTTTAGATGCCACTGCTGGACTTGGAAAAGATGCCTTTGTTTTAGCTAGCCTGGGTGCGCAAGTCACTTTATGTGAAAGACACCCCGCCTTATATGGTTTATTAGCCGATGCCCTTGATCGAGCCACTCATGATAGTAGCGTTGCAGATATTGCTGATCGGATGAAATGCATTTATCAAGACTCAATAACTCACTTAAATACTTACCAACATATTAATAGTAAATTACCGGATATAATTTACTTAGACCCCATGTATCCAGAAAGAAAAAAATCGGCAAAAATAAAAAAAGAAATGCAAGTATTACAATATCTTGTCGCACATAATTCAAATAATAATGAGCTTTTAGAGACGGCACTGAAAACTGCCATGCATCGTGTTGTAGTGAAGCGACCAAAATCTGCAGCTCCACTCAATGAGTGCTTTCCGAGTTACACTATTAATAGTGTGAATACACGATACGATGTGTATGTTAATTCATAGATTATGCCTGTCGAGAAGATCCCTTCTTTAAGCTCAACATTTGTTATGAAAATGATAAGATAGCACATGAGAATAGTCGCCTATCAGTCTTAAAGTAGCCTGTATATTGCAATTAATCAGTCGGAAAAAAGCACACAATTAACCAGTTTAAATAAATTATTACGTGAATCAAAAAACGACAACTTCAACGCCTTCGCCCGCACATTTACAGATTGTAAAGCTGTTAAAAGAGTCGGCTTTTTTGGTATTACTTGCTGTCAGCTTATTTTTGCTGGGCTCACTTTTTAGTTATCACGTGGACGATCCTGGTTGGACGCATAGTGGCACGGGACAGGCTGTATTAAATATCACCGGAGTTGTTGGCGCATGGATAGCAGACTTCATGTTATCTATCATGGGGTTTATGGCGTTTGCTCTTCCTTTTATGTTAATGAGCAGCGCATGGAAGTTCTTATCTGAAGCACGTTCCAAACATGTTGATACACTCACGCACCAAGTCATTCGTTGGGTTAGCTTTATTGTATTTTTAGTTGCCGGAGCTGGCTTGTTAGACATGCATTATTACCAACGTTGGCTCACCATTCCTGGTTCACCGGGAGGCATTATTGGCTTAGAGTTAACAGATTTTCTAACACATCTGTTTGCTTTTCAGGGCGCAACACTTATTCTCTTGAGCTTCTTCCTTATCGGTATCACACTTTCTACTGGGCTTTCATGGCTAGGTCTGATGGATAAACTTGGTGCCTTATCAATAAAAGCATTTCGCCTGTTAAAAGCCTACATTGAAGATAGCAAAGAACGTAAAACGTCTGTTACCGTCAAAAAACAACGTAGTGATTCATTCAAAAAGCAATCGAAAATATTTGCAGCCAAGCCGAAAGCACGAATTGAGCCTGTTATTAGAGAAATAAAAAGCAGTGAGCGTGTTGAAAAAGAGCGACAAGTAGCGTTATTTGATGAGCCTGCAGGTGCCTTGCCAGGCTTGGCATTATTAGATAAGGCTACCGAGCAGGTTGAAGGGTATTCTAAAGCAGCGCTTGAAGCACTGTCGAAATTGGTTGAATTAAAACTGCAAGATTTTGGTGTTGAGGTCGATGTAGTCGCAGTTAATCCGGGCCCTGTTATTACACGGTTTGAAATTCAACCCGCGCCGGGCATAAAAGCCAGTCGAATTAGCGGCCTTGCTCAAGACTTGGCGCGCTCGATGTCCACACATAGCGTACGTGTTGTAGAAGTTATTCCTGGCAAATCTGTGATTGGTTTAGAAATACCCAATGAAGCACGTGAAATGGTGAGGCTTAGTGAAATACTCTCTTCTCAAGCGTATGAAAAATCAAACTCTCCTTTAACATTGGTGTTAGGTAAAGACATTTCCGGTCAACCTACGGTTGCTGACTTGGCTAAAATGCCGCACTTATTGGTTGCTGGCACAACCGGTTCGGGTAAATCTGTTGCCATTAACGCGATGATTTTAAGCTTGCTATATAAAGCAACACCGGAACAAGTTCGAATGATCATGATTGATCCAAAAATGCTTGAGCTATCAGTCTACGAAGGTATTCCACATTTATTAACCCCTGTTGTAACTGATATGAAAGAGGCCTCCAATGCATTGCGTTGGTCTGTTGCCGAAATGGAAAGGCGTTATAAATTAATGTCCTTATTGGGTGTGCGAAATTTAAGCGGTTATAACAAAAAAGTAAGAGATGCAATAAAAGAGGGGAGCCCTTTAGCTGACCCATTATGGGAGCCAACACCCTTTATTGATGAGGATGAGGCTGGCACACTGACTGAGTTACCTCAAATAGTCATCATAATAGATGAGCTTGCCGACATGATGATGGTGGTTGGTAAAAAAGTTGAAGAGTTGATTGCCCGGCTTGCGCAAAAAGCACGGGCCTCTGGCTTACATTTAGTGTTGGCAACACAACGCCCATCGGTTGATGTGTTAACTGGCCTAATTAAAGCCAATATTCCTTCAAGAATAGCCTTTCAAGTGTCATCAAAAATTGACTCGCGTACGATACTCGATCAGTCCGGTGCAGAATCCTTACTAGGTAATGGTGATATGTTGTATCTACCCCCAGGTTCTGGTTTGCCACAACGTGTTCATGGAGCATTTGTGGATGATCATGAAGTGCATAAAGTTGTTAAACAACTTAAAAAATCAGGCAAAACAAATTATATAGATGGCATTTTGACCGCCTCTGACCCGGCTGAGTTTGACGGGGGAGGGTCTGGTGGTGGCTCGGAAGATTCCGATGAACTGTATGATCAAGCCTTAAAAATTGTAACAGAGACACGCAGAGCATCCATTTCTGGTGTACAGCGCCAATTAAGGGTTGGTTATAATCGAGCCGCACGAATGATTGAAGAAATGGAACGCTGCGGCGTTGTCGGTCCATTACAATCGAATGGTTCACGTGAAGTATTGGCCCCACCACCACCTGAGTTATAAATTATGAATACACTTCGTAGCGTTTTTTGCTGTTTTGTCTTATTTGCTTTTACTTTACCAAGCGTCGCAAAAAGCAGCGAAGATAATCTAGCGCTTCATTTGCAACATTATGTAAATCTTAGCGGTCAATTTACTCAGGTGATTAGCAGTGAACAAAGCTCTTTTATTCAATCATCAACCGGTGAGTTCTGGATAAAAAAGCCCAATCAATTTCGTTGGCACTACACAACGCCTTATGTGCAAAAAATTATCTCAAACGGGGATAAGCTTTGGGTCTACGACGAAGACCTTGAGCAAGTTACCATCAAAGATGCGTCGCAATCGGTTGGTTCATCGCCTTTAGCAGTAATTCTTGGCTCTATTGAACTTGATACGCTTTTTAATATTACTCAGTTGGATAACAGCGAGCAATTAGAATGGTTAATGCTAACGCCTAAAGAAGACTCAAGTGGTTTTGAATTTATTAAGGTGGGTTTTAAAGATGGCCTACTCAACAAAATGCGTCTGCATGATAGTTTTGGCCAAACCACCGATTTATTATTTACTGATGTGACCATTAACGAGCCTATTGTAGACGAAACCTTCGAGTTTATTGTGCCAGATGGCGCTGATGTTTTTGAAGAAACGCCGAACTAATGAAACCCACTGAACCGCTGGCCGATCGCCTTCGTCCCACCTCGTTACAGGAATTTTCAGGTCAAAAACATCTTTTATCTGAGGGTAAACCCCTTTATGAAGCAATTCAATCAGGGCAATTACACTCGCTCGTTTTATGGGGCCCTCCAGGTGTTGGTAAAACAACCTTAGCAAGAATCATTGCGCAACAAGCCGAGGCCGACTTTATTTCACTTTCAGCTGTTTTAGCCGGCGTTAAAGATATTCGAGGCGCTGTTGAGCAAGCAAAAAAAAATCGTATAGATAAACAACAAAACACGCTTCTTTTTGTTGACGAAGTACACCGTTTTAACAAATCACAACAAGATGCTTTTTTACCACATGTAGAGGCCGGAGTTTTTACGTTCATTGGCGCGACCACTGAAAACCCTTCTTTTTCGCTCAATAATGCATTATTATCCAGAGCGCGTGTTTACACATTAAAATCACTTGAAGAAGACGATTTGCGCGCTATCCTTAATCATGCTTTAACGGATAAAAACAAAGGGCTCGATAGCCAGTTTACTATCGACAATGAGGCCATTCAATTGTTACTGAATGCCTCAGATAAAGATGCCAGACGGTTATTAAATTTTATTGAATTAAGCGCTCAACTGGCTTCTGCAAACGAACATAAAACCATTACAGCCAATATAATTAATGAGGTTGTTCAAGACGGAGTGCGGCGTTTTGATAACCACGGTGAAGACTTCTACAATCAAATATCGGCGTTACATAAATCCGTTCGTGGTAGTGACCCAGATGCCTCGTTATATTGGTTAAAACGCATGCTTGATGGCGGATGCGATCCGTTATATGTCGCACGACGTATTGTCCGTATTGCCTCTGAGGATATCGGTAATGCAGACCCACGTGCGTTACAAATAGCTTTAAATGCCTGGGAAACACAAGAAAAATTAGGCAGCCCTGAAGGTGAGTTAGCACTTGCGCAAGCAGTAATTTACTTGGCCTGTGCAGCAAAAAGTAACGCCGTATATAGCGCTTTCAATGCAGTTGACAGCGTTATAAAAAAAACAGGTAGTTTGGATGTTCCTTATCACCTTAGAAATGCGCCAACAGCCTTAATGAAACAAGAGGGCTATCATGAAGGTTATCGTTACGCACATAATGAGCCCAATGCCTTTGCTGCAAGGGAAAATTATTTACCAGAGGCTCTTATTGGTTCGACTTATTACGAACCAGTTGATCGTGGACTTGAAATAAAGATTGCTGAAAAGCTTCGATACTTAAGAGAACTTAACCAACAAGCAAAAAAATAAAATATTCCGCTATATTAAAAGGTATTATTACCACTCATTAACTGACACATTAATTGATTTAGCAATGAATAAATTTATTACTCTGCTTATTTTACCCCTTCTGCTTTTCCTAAGTGCTTGCACAACCGTGTTAATTGGTGGCGCTGGTGCTGGCGGTTATGCAGTTGGTACTGACGAGCGACCTGTTGGTGTTATATCAGAGGATATTTCTATAACCACTCGAGTCAAAACTACATTAATCAAAGATAAGCAGATTGATGCTTTTGATATTAATGTTGATACCTACCGTTCCGTGGTCACCCTATATGGACATGTTAAGAGCTCAGCTCAATTAAATCGAGCCATAAGTCTTACAAGCTCGGTAAAAGGGGTTAGTAAAGTGATTTCAAAATTGACGGTCATTCAATAATAGAGCTGCTATGAAAATTTTACTTATTATTGTTGTCATTGCAGCCGTTTTTTATCTGGTTCAGTATTTTTTAAATGGTAAAGCAACGTTAAACGCTAAAGATAATATTCAAGCTGGTGAAGAGTTCTTAGCAAAAAACGCTGAACAAGAGGGCGTTATAACCACCGCATCAGGTTTACAATACAAAGTTCTTTCACCAGGTGATGGTGAAGTGCACCCAACTTCGACCGATAAAGTGACCGTTCATTACCATGGTACTTTGTTAGATGGAACGGTCTTTGATAGTTCTGTAGATCGAGGTGAGCCCATTGCCTTTGGCCTAAACCAAGTCATTAAAGGCTGGACTGAAGGTGTGCAGTTAATGGTAACAGGTGAAAAAACACGTTTTTTTATACCCAGCAAATTAGCGTATGGCAATCAATCCATGGGGGCCATAAAAGGCGGCTCAACGCTAATTTTTGATGTTGAGTTGATTGCTATAAACTAACGATTTTAAAAACACACCCCTCAGTTACTAAAATATATTAAATTAGGAAATTTATGATTCCAGTTATTATGTCCGGCGGCAGCGGCACACGTCTTTGGCCATTATCTAGAAAACACCGGCCCAAGCAATTTATCGCTTTATTTGGCGAAAATACCATGTTTCAAGAAACACTAAATCGACTTAGTGGACTTGAGGGTATTCAATCACCTATTGTTGTCTGCAATAACGATCATCGCTTTATGGTAGCAGAGCAATTGCAAGAATTAAGAGTCACCTCACCTAATATTATTTTAGAACCTGTTGGGCGAAATACTGCGCCAGCGCTCGCTACATCAGCGTTAGAAGCTCAAAAAATGGGCGATGATCCAGTTTTATTAGTCTTAGCCGCAGACCATGTTATTGATGACCTTACAGCTTTCCATCAAGCTATTGAAGCTGCAAAAATACAAGCAGAACAGGGCAAGATTGTAACGTTTGGTATCGTGCCCACTTCCCCAAACACCGGTTACGGTTATATTCAGGCCGATCAAAAAAACACCATCAGCCCCGTTAAAGCGTTTGTAGAAAAACCAGACTTACAGACTGCTACGCAATATGCCGACTCAGGTAATTTCTATTGGAATAGTGGGATGTTTATGTTCAAAGCATCCACGTTGATTTGTGAATTAGAAAAATATTCACCTGAGATTTTGTCCAGTTGCCGTGAAGCTTTAGCTAAAGGTACGAAAGATCTCGACTTTACTCGTTTGGATGTTGCTTCATTTGAAGCTTGTGACTCAGACTCAATAGATTATGCAGTGATGGAACATACCAGCAAAGCCGTTGTTGTACCGTTAGATGCCGCCTGGAGCGATGTTGGTTCCTGGTCTTCCTTATGGGAATGCGCGCAGCAGGACGCCGATAATAATGTTTTACAAGGCGACGTGATCGTTGAAGATGTGCAAAATGCTTATATTCATAGTGAGCACCGTTTGGTATCTGTTATAGGGTTAGATGATATTGTTGTTGTTGAAACCGCTGATGCCGTCATGGTCGCGAGTAAAAAATCTGCACAAAATGTAAAAAGCATAGTCAACCGACTGGTAAATGAAGACCGTAAAGAGGCAGAAAGCCACCGTCTATGTTATCGCCCTTGGGGACATTATGACGCTATTGATGTTGGTGAACGGTTCCAAGTTAAACGAATTACGGTTAAACCAGGCGCTTCATTATCATTACAAATGCACCACCACCGAGCTGAACACTGGATTGTAGTAACAGGCACGGCAGAAGTTACCTGCGATGATAAAGTTATGCTGGTTTCAGAAAACCAATCCACTTACATCCCAGTTGGTACCAAACATAGATTACATAATCCTGGTCGAGTTTTGCTCGAAATGATTGAGGTACAGTCAGGGGCTTATTTAGGTGAAGATGACATTATTCGTTTTGAGGATAATTATAGTCGGACATAATCATCGAGCCCTCTGAGATATTATATAAAGCTCTATAATGACTAATACAGGGTTGTTTTTGAATTAATTAGATAGAACCCGAACGTCGACGAGTGCGAATTAACATCTATTTTTATCGTCTGTAGAAAAATGTTTTTAAATGAAAAAAGGCGTATTATTTAAAAGCTCTTTAATCACGCTTGCTAACTATTGTATGTTTACCTCCCCAGGACGATAGATTGTCTTTCATGCCCAAAATACGTGGTGTACTTATAGCGTTTAGCGCTATAGTTTTCTTATTACTTCTCTCATACATCGCGTTACCTTGGCTTGTACAAACAGCACTGACATCTTCATTAAGCAAGTACGACATTGAAGTTACAAACATTCAGTTCGATCGCCCATCGTGGAAACAACTTTCTTCACGCTCATTTCAGTTAAAGTCATTATCATTAAGATTTGAAGAGCAGGTAGACGTTGATATAGCAAATACATTCATCAACTTTAATACACCTTCCGCATACTTGGTTTTGGTTAACATCGACTCTATTGATATACGGATAAATAAACCTTCTTCGAATAACACTGTTACTGACATTAATTTATTTGATGTTTTGCCAAGTGCTTTAATCGATGATCTACCTCAAGTGCGTCTGCTTGTTAACTCGTTAACGGTCCATCAACCTCATTTAGAACTCAAGGCGTTCAGGATTGATTTATCAAATGGATTATTAACCGTCCAAACCATATTAGGTGACGGTTTTTTTAACAAAGGTTCCAAAGTATTTAAGCAGTTAATCGACACCAATATTTTATTAAAAATAAATGCGCAAAATGAACTTGAATTAAACATATCAGATACCGCCGCTAATCCATTACTAGCGTTGAGCCTTAAGTTAACAAAACAAGGTGATCTACTGAAAGGGGACGTGCAGCTTAACATTGAATTAAATGCTTTCGAGTGGCCAACAATTAATGGTAGTGCGATAAGTGTTAATAGCAATCAATTGGTCAGTAGCAACCAATTCACATTACCTGCCACACAACGGTTCTCTATAGATGAGATTACACAACTTACCGGCGTTACTAAGATACAAAATACCAGTCATTTTTCTAACCAACACACAGCAGCAACGACTAAAGTCACCACCGACACAACGCTAAGGTTTTCATTAGACAAAGGAAAATTTCGTTTAACGCTCGTAGACCCTAAACAACCTATTGTAGAAATAAACGGCTATCTAAAACGTTTCCTTATGCCAGATAACAACTACAAAATGATGGATGAAATGGGCACTTTGCTTGCCAATCTAAAGGAGCCTCTCACCATCGAGTATGATCTATTGGCTGATTTGAATAACCCTTTCTCAATTATTGATGGCAGCTTCACCCTAGAATACATTGAAAAGAACAAAAAGCTGATCGATGTACAGTTTTCTAACATGGAGGTTATTACCCCAGAAAACAGTCACAGAAGCCATTATCAGTTTCAGCTCAAAGGTAATCTACACCTTGCTAATATTTATCGTCCACTCGATATAGAAAACCTCTTTATTAGCAAACTAAGAGGTGAGGTTAACAGCCGAGTAAGCATTCAAGATCATCACTTGATGATTCAGCCGTTGTCGAAAAATCGTTTTGAAATACATTCTTTACGTTTTAATGAATACAAAGCCAAAACACTTTTCGTAAACATTCTAAACCAAACGCTTTCTATTAATTTAAACACGCAAGATGTTTCCGCTATGAAATTTGCATTAGGTGGTCAAAACCTTGATAGCAATCAATTAAACATTAAAAAATGGGGGCTTACAGCAAACGCAAGCCTCCAGCAGCATAAGATGAGTATTCGTTCTTCAATTGACGCAATGAATCTGGCGTTGTTAGATCAGACATACTATATCCCACCCATGATTATTAAAAACCAACTCTGGTTTAAAGACTTAAGTGCAACTAAAGCATCGCTTAAACTCGCCAATATTTGTAACGACCCCATCCTTTTCGCAAACTGGCAACCTAAAAACAGTACAGAGCATTTAATTGATATCCATTGGCAGCAGACTTTTTCAACACATAAGACATTCAGAAAATGGCTTAACACACCAATACTTCCATTTGACATGACTGGCGGGAGCTTTGCGGGAGACGCGGTTATTGAATTAAACAAGGGTGAAACTGAATTTAAGCAATTCAAGGTCTCATTACACGAAGCTCAAGGTGTTTATCAGACAGGTACATTTAAAGGGGTTCAGCTTCAGTTAAGTTCACCCTCGCAACAATTGGGGTCATATAAAACACAACAGGCGGTTACGTTTGACACCTTTTATGCTGAACTTAACGGCCACATTAATGAATTAAATATGGGTATCAAGGCAAACAATATCGAGCTTAATGGCTTACTTTATAATCAACTAAACGAGTGGCATTTTAAAACCCCGTTAAGCAAAGCGACCGTTTTTTCAGGTTTAGTAGAAATTCAAAATGAAGACATTAATTTTAACGATGCTATACAACTGGAGTTGATCGTAGATCGCTTGGATTTATCTGAATTGGTCAGAACGCAAAACATGGATGGCTTATATGCCAGTGGCAAATTATCAGGACGTATTCCTGTGCACTATATAAACGGGCAATTCAACGTATCGGATGGCCATATGAATAGCATCGATGGCGGGAAAATACGTTACACCACACCTTTAAGCCAAAGCACAAATATAAATGATCAACTCAAATTAACCTTCGATGTACTGGAAGACTTTAACTACACAACGTTAAACAGCAAAATAATTTACGATGATGATACGCTATTGTTTAAATCTGCTATTTCTGGGCGTAATCCAACTGTTGCCAATGGCCGTTTAATCAACTTAAACTTAAATACTGAAGTCGGCTTAAAAGGGGCTCTTGAAACAATGCGCATTCAATCAGGTATTGATTTAAACATAGAAGCGTTTATACGCTCTAAAATAAAGCATTCAAATAATCAATATTATTGCCAATAAAAACATGAGGTTTTGTATGAAAAAAATAGCCCCCATCGCATATATAACATGTATTGGCTTGTTGCTAAGCTCGATATTTGGATGCACGCCAACCGTCAAAGTAGAAGCGTCAGACAAGCCCATTACAATCAATTTAAATGTAAAGATTGAACACGAAATTCGAGTCAAGGTTGATAAAGAGCTAGACTCCATACTGTCTGAAGATTCAGGCTTATTTTAAGAGGAACGATGATGAAATACGTACAAATTTTATTAACTGTTTTTATGCTCACACTATCAACAGTTTCTTTAGCCATTGATCTACATAGTGCAAAAGATCAAGGTTTAGTGGGAGAAACGCCGAACGGGTATTTAGCCAGCCCCGTTAGTGCTCCATCAGCTGACATTAAAGCACTCATCAGTGATATTAATGCCAAACGGAAACAAAAATATGCCCAAGTTGCAGCAAAAGTTGCTAAGCCATTAAGCGTCGTTGAACAACTGGCAGGGAAAAAAGCTATTGAAAAAACAAGCAAAGGGCATTTTATTCAATTTCCAGATGGCCAATGGGTCAAAAAGTAACGACAAACGCTTATCCCTTTAACTTTGAAACTATTTGGCTTTTAGCATTAAGCGCTTGTACATGCCTGAGTAGTTAAAGTTTATTGGCATCAATTTCTTCAGTGACAGGCATAACATATTATCGAATACTACGGAGTAGTATCTGTCTACACTGTACGCTGCTGAGCAAGAAGTTAAATTAAATACTGTGTTATATTAGGCTCCAGCAAATACTCGGAATTCACTTCTTTATTCATTTTTTTATGCTCTAACCAGCACAAAAATAGCGTGATACCATAATGGACACGGCTATACCTAAACTTTCAATCTACTTTGTCGGTGACGTTTGTGAGCACACTGTTTTATCCCATCCAACTTCTTCGTTCTACAACAAGCTTTATTTACACCTTATTTCTATTAAGTGTTTTGTTTATTAGCGGTTGTAGCACAATACCACCGATCGATAAAAAGGAACCAGTAATAACTGCACCGGTATGCCCTGTGTGTAAACCAACGACTTGCCCTAAAGTTGCTGAACCCATAAAAAAAGTAGCTAAAAAAACAAGAGGGGAGTTAAATCTACCCGTGATAGGAGGCGTTGAAAATGTTGTTGTTGAGCCTCTAAATTTAAAATTTGAAGCACGTATAGATACCGGAGCAAAATCCACCTCGATACATGCAGAAAACATCCAGCTCATTGAACGTGAAGGCAAGCGCTTTGTGCGCTTTTCATTATACGATAGTAAAACCAAATCACTCGTTGAGGTAGAACGTCGTTTTCGTAGGCGAGTAATTATCAAACAGCAAGATGGAAATAATGAAATGCGATACGTCGTCACATTATGGTTAACTCTCGGCAAGAATAAAGATGAGGTTGAAGTGAACTTGACCGACCGATCTGCCTTTGACTATCAGCTATTAGTTGGGCGTAATTTATTAACTGACCGAGCTATAGTTGATGTTAGTTTACGTCATACCTTAAGGCCTTAAAACTTGTCATCTACACATAAAATCACCATCATCGCGCTATTTATGATCCTGCTCGGTCTTGGCTTGACCTTGTACAAAAATATAGTGTTAGGGTTCCCGCTTTTACCGGGTATTAGAGAAGATGTTTGGACAATAGAATCCAAAATAAACCTTAAACCCCTACATGAAGGGCCTGTTCAAATAGCGCTAACCTTACCTGAAGAAGATGCTGGTTGGGTGTCTTTAGACGACCACTTTGCCTCATCTGGCTTTAATTTTTCAGTGACTGAACAAAACGGTCATAGACGAGCACATTGGACACGCGAAACAATGGAGCGGGCTACGACCTTGTTTTATAAAAAACAAGTTTATCGTATGCGAGACAGGGCGCTCACAGACCGAGTTGTCCCTAATGTTGAGCTGCCTATTTTAACCACCACGAATGAAGAGGTGATGGAAAAGGTGGTCGAATCCTTAAAGACAAAATCGACAACGCCCGCAGAGTTTTCCACTATATTATTCGACAGTATCAACCTGCCGCAACCCGACCCAGACATGAGCTTTCTTTTGTCGAGCTATGGTGGCGTACATCTAGATGTGGTTATGGATGTTCTAGCTTATGCCAACATTCCAGCACAACTCATTAAAGGCATTTTCTTGGAAGATGGTCGACGTCGACAGCGTATCAGCAGCCTTGTTGAAATAGTCGCTGGCGATCGCTGGTTAATTTTTGACCCTACAACAGGTGCTGAAGGGCTGCCGGATAACTTTTTTGTTTGGCAACACGGTTCCACCTCAATATTAGACGTCATTGGAGGGCGCAACTCGTCCATTGAGTTTGCGTTAGTAAAAAACACATTACCTCTTAAATCCATCCTTTTCATGGAAGGGCATCTTGAAGAACAACCCTTATTAGATTTTTCAATTTATGCTCTACCTGTAGAGCAACAAGGTATTTTTAAGGGCTTATTACTGATACCAGTGGGTGCTTTAATCATCGTTTTACTGCGAATACTGGTTGGCTTAAAAACATCTGGCACCTTTATGCCTATTCTGATTGCACTCGCCTTTATTCAAACCTCACTCTTAGTGGGATTGGGTATTTTCCTTACCGTGGTCGGCTTCGGCTTATGGATACGCTATTATTTGTCTTACCTCAATTTATTATTAGTAGCACGAATAACCGCTGTGGTCATCGTGGTTATTCTATTAATGGCAGGTTTAAGTATTATTAGTTATAAACTTGGCTTTCACCAGGCTTTAACAATCACCTTTTTCCCAACCATTATTCTTGCTTGGACTATCGAAAGAATGTCACTTTTATGGGAAGAAGAGGGCGCGCACGAAGTCTTAGTACAAGGAGGCGGGAGCCTATTAGCGGCCATTTTGGTTTACTTAACCATGTCAATGTCGATGGTAGAGCACCTTACCTTTAATTTCCCCGAGTTAATGATCAGCCTACTGGGCATTGTTTTATTATTAGGTAAATACACTGGTTATCGCTTGTTTGAACTGTATCGTTTTCGTGCTTTTGGCCACACTGAATGAAGTGGGTATCGCCTAAAAAACTAAGGGAACTTGGCATCCTTGGTATGAACAGCCGAAACATTGATTATATCGGCCGTTCAAATGACAGGCGTCTTTTTCCATTAGTAGATGACAAGCTAAAAACTAAAAGACTCGCTGAAAAATTTGGCATGTCTGTGCCTCGACTTTTTGCTGTTATTAATAATCAACATGACATACAAACATTAGAAAACCAACTTAGTGGGCGAGACCAGTTTGTTATTAAACCAGCGCAGGGCAGTGGTGGAAAAGGCATTTTAGTCATAGCCGAACGTGTAGACGATCAATACATCAAATCCAGTGGCCCCTCGCTTAAACTAAGGGACTTAAAACATCATGCCACCAATATATTAAGCGGTTTGTATAGTTTGGGTGGCCGCCCCGATGTTGTCATGATCGAAGACATGATTGTTTTCGACCCTATTTTTTCACCGTACAGCTATGAAGGCGTTCCAGACATAAGAGTTATCGTTTATAAAGGATACCCTGTTATGGCCATGCTTCGTTGCTCAACCCATGCATCAGATGGCAAAGCGAACTTACACCAAGGTGCCGTCGGGGTAGGGCTTGATATAAACACAGGAAAAAGCCTTTTCGCAGTGCAAAATAATATTAAAATTGAAAAGCACCCAGACACTGGGTTTAGCTTTGATCAGCTAGTAATTCCTAACTGGGACCATATTTTACAGCTCGCCTCTCATTGTTATGAAATGGTCGGCTTGGGTTACTTTGGCGCTGATATTGTATTGGATAAAAATAAAGGCCCTATGATCTTAGAACTCAATGCTCGCCCAGGCCTCGCTATTCAGGTTGCAAACCAAACCGGTTTAACCAAACGACTTCAACATATCGATCAACATATATTAGCTATGACACATGACGTTGAGGCGCGCATCGCGCTAGCAAAACAATGGTTTGCTAACTCCCTACGCAACGCCTAACCCTGTACTATATATTTAAAAACAACAGGTAATGACATTGAAGCACCCAGCAAATAACTAATATGTAACCATTACAGAGTTTAAATAAATGGTAGAACCCGAAAAAAAAATCATACAAAGAGAGAAGTTAATACAAGCAGGGCAAATGCATTTAGTGCATTGGTTAATTGTATTGCTTTCTATTGTACTAACTTTTACAGCTTGGCAATTTTCTAGGTTGCAACTTAATCAAAAACTTGAAACTAAATTTCATCGTAATGCAGAGCAAGTTGTTAACTCAGTAAAAGAAAGAATGAAGCTTTATGAAAATGCACTTTGGAGCAGTGTCGCATTCATTGATGCAGTTGATACACCGATTACCTATAGAACATGGCTATCTTATTCACGGAGCCTTAAAATAGACGCTACCTATCCTGGCATTAATGGGATTGGTGTTATTTATAATATCCAACCACCTCAACTGGATAGTTATCTACTAAAACAGCGAGAACTTAGGCCACATTTCAGCATACACCCTAAGCATCATGAATCTGAATATTGGCCCATTACCTATATTGAACCCGCATTACCGAATCAAAAAGCGATAGGCCTTGATATGGCTTTTGAGAAGAATCGCTATGTATCCATTCAAAAAGCACGTGATTCAGGGCAGGCGCAGTTAACAGGACCAATTACCCTAGTACAAGACGCAAAAAAAACGCCCGGGTTTTTATTCTACACACCCTTTTATGAAAATGGTGCTAAGCCAGACAACCTTGAATCACGAAGAGCGTTAATTGAGGGTGTGACGTACGCCCCGTTCATTATGAAAAACCTTATGCAAGGCACCTTGGCTGAAAAATATAGGCATGTCAGTATTCAAATACATGATAACGGACAATTGTTATTTGACGATCATGCTGACAGAAGCCTTGAGAACCTAGATCAGGATCCGCTGTTTAGCAAAGAAGAACATGTCGAGTTATATGGCCGAGTATGGACTTTTTCAATTCAATCAAATTTGGCCTTTAGAAATGAATTTTCGTCAAACCAATCCGCATTCATCTTAATTGGCGGCTTAGTAATCGATGCCTTATTACTCACACTCTTTTTATTATTAACTAAAGCTAATCGCGAAGCACTAGCCTATGCCGATAAAATAACTCAAGCCCTAAAAGAAAAAACACTTACTTTAGAAAAATCAAATAGTGATTTAGAACAGTTCTCATATGTTGCCTCACATGATCTTAAATCGCCTCTCAATGCGATCAAAAACCTCGTTGAATGGATAACTGAAGACTGCCAAAATATTATTCCTGACGAATCAAAAAAGCACTTAGCGTTATTGACTCAACGTACTGACCGTATGATGAGGTTACTGGATGACCTTCTTGAATACTCACGTATTAATCGCAATAAATTTAAAAATGAGCCTGTAAACTTAAAAGATATCAGCACAGATGTGTTTTCAATGCAGGATAAAACAGAGGGATTTACATTATCTGCGCCAGATGTAGAAATAGCTATCCCTAAAACACCCTTAGAAATAGTACTCAGAAACTTGATTTCAAATGCAATAAAACATCATGAAAGTAAAAGTGGTGCTATTAATGTCTTGTATGAAAGCAATCCAGACTACCATATTATTATCGTTGAGGATGATGGCCCGGGCATTCCATTAGAGTTTCATGATAAAGCACTGGAAATGTTTCAAACATTAAAGCCGAGAGATAAAGTGGAAGGTAGCGGTATGGGATTAGCGATGATTAAACGAATTGTCGAACATTACAAAGGCAAGATATTAATTACTTCTGATGGTAAACACGGAACAAAGATATCTATTTATTGGCCACTATCAAATTCATAAATATTGACATTATGGAAGGATAAACTATGAAGACTAACTCAAAAGACGTAACCTTATTATTAGTTGAAGATGATGATATCGATGCCATGACAATTGAGCGGGGCTTTCTTAAACAACGCATCGCCAACCCAATCGTTAGAGCTTACGATGGTATAGAGGCATTAGAGTTATTAAGAAGCAATAAAGTATCTCGCCCATTGATCATCTTACTTGATTTACAAATGCCACGAATGGGCGGTATTGAATTCTTAAAACAGTTACGAGCTGATGAGGCCTTGTCTGATTTAGTAGTTTTTGTATTAACAACCTCTAAATCTGAAGAAGATATGTTATCAAGCTACAAACAACATATCGCAGGATATTTTATAAAAGGCGATTCAGGCGAAAAGTTTTTAGACATTGTGAATGTTTTAGATAGTTATTGGAAAATTGTCCAATTACCTAAATGAAAGACAATAAAACCAAATAATATAAAACATAGCAACTACACTGATTTTAATAGCTGGTTAACTTTGGAAAGCGTGTCAAGATATGAATATACTAATAGTTGATGATGATATTGTTGACAGAGAGCTTATTACAAGGACTTTAAGGCGCAGCAATATAACCAGTGACATTACGGGTGTAGAGTCAGTAGATGAAGCACTTGAACAACTAAAAAAAATGGAATTTGATGCCGTTTTACTCGATTATAACTTACCAAAACGTAATGGTATTGAGTTATTAGTTGAGCTAAGAAACGCCCATGAACGACATGACGTCGCAGTTATAATGATGAGCACGTCAAAAGACGACGAGCTAGCGCTTAACTGTATTAACGCAGGCGCGCAAGATTTCCTTGTGAAAACTGAAATAAACGTTTTTCGATTACAAAGAGCCATTGTTAATTCACATGCGAGAGCTGATCTAGAAAAACGTCTCTATCAAAGCTATCAACACACTAAAGAACTTGCAGAACAAGATAGTTTAACTGGCATATCCAGCCGTTATCATTTTGATGAATCTTTGAGTAATGATTTAAAAAGTAACGAAAGAAATAAAACAACGCTCGCGTTATTATTAATTGACCTCGACCATTTCAAATACGTTAACGATAATTATGGACATGACATTGGTGACAGCTTATTAATAGAAGTAGTCAACCGAATACATCGTTGCTTAAGAGGAAATGAATTATTTGCTCGTCTTGGTGGTGACGAATTTGCAATAACCTTAACCAATATAAACTCAGCTAATAATGCCACGCATGTTGCACAACGTATTATAGATGCATTAAGTGAGCCATTTACGATTGATAATCACATCATCACTTCAGCAGCGAGTATTGGTATTTCCATTTCTCCAGATGATAGCGTTAACCCAAAAGAACTATTTAAATACGCTGATATAGCAATGTATAAAGCTAAAAGCAAAGGGCGTAATCAATTTTCGTTTTTCGAAGAAGCAATGCAAGTAGAGTTTTTATCGAATTTTCATATTGAAAATCAGTTAAAAGAAGCGCTTAAAAATAAACATTTTAACCTGCATTACCAACCTGTTATGGATCCAAAGACTCAACAGTTAACAGGGGTAGAAGCATTAATTCGCTGGGAAGTCGATGGTGTAGCAATAAGCCCAGATAAGTTTATACCTATTGCTGAAAAATCTAGGTTAATTTTAGATATTGGTCAATGGGTGATTGAACAAGCGATAAAACGATTAAGTGATTTAAATCTAAACCATTCGCAATCAATTACTATGGCTATTAACTTATCAGCGGTACAGTTAACAAATGACAGTGTAATCGACGTCATTCAGGACTGTATAAAACAATATAATGTCGATGCCAATTTAATTGAATTTGAAATAACAGAAACAGCCTTAATTGTTGAACCAGAAAAAACGGTGAAAATAATACAAGCAATCAGTGATTTAGGTTGCAAAATATCACTGGATGACTTTGGTACTGGCTTTTCTTCATTGTCGCACTTACATAGCTTTCCTATTGATATTGTAAAAATAGACAAATCTTTAATGCCTAGTTATTTCTCAACAGAAAAAGTGAAAAAATTATTATCAGGTTTAATTGTCATGCTTAAATCTTTAAAGCTTCAAATTGTTGCCGAAGGTGTTGAAACACAGGATGATTTAGATTTATGTATAAATTTAGGCGTTGATAAAGTTCAAGGCTACTTTTTTGATAAAGCACTGCCAGTTGATGTGTTTGAACGGAAATATTTACAACTAAATAACAAAAAAGTGCTGTAAAACTTTATACCGTCATTAATTAAACATCTTAAGCTTTTTGTACTCAGCAAAAGTTTTAATTCAGGAAGTACGCTTTCATCAAACGGGCTGAAGTCATCATAGTCTTCTTACTTAGCCTAAAGAATAATTTTAAGTAATATATATTTACGCACCTGCTAGGGTGTTGACTATCTTTTTCAATAGAGTGTTTATCCGAAACTGCAATAAAAAAGCCCCAGCACGATTAAGTGCTGAGGCCTTGATATAAATGGTGCTGGGGCCGGAACCGCGAAAATCTCTCCAAGCCATAATACAAAAGGCATCTAATTTCTTTAATTTTCGACATACCCCCAGAAATACCCCCGTTTAATGAAGGTTATTGATAGAAAATAAGTATATTTTCATATATGAGTTATTATTTAAATTAACTTTTTTTTCAATAACATGATGACGTTTAATGAAAAATAATAATTTCACGATAAGTTACAAAATCAATCCGACTGATTTTCCTCAAGCATCAACAAGTTTGGAATTAAAAAAGCACAATAATAATTGGGTTTTAAAGGGTGTTTACGGCATGTATTCCGAAAATGAAGTCAATCGTATTATTTCTGAGGATGAAGTCCAGGCCGTTATCACAAAATTAGAGCACTCTAAACTTCCGGTTCTACCGAGTGAAATTGTTGGGTGTGATGGTGCCTTTCAAGAAATTAAATTAGCAAGAGGGGTGGGCCACATTATTTATCGTTGGTGGGATGATGAACTCGAGGGCTACAAAGTATTGGACAAATTAGTTGATACATTACTGGAATGGGGGAGGATTGATTATGGCAAATGTAAGATGTAACAACGTAATCATAGCTACAGATGTTTAGCGGAACCCCCTATAGCCTGACAAGGCTGTAAAAAAAGTGCGCCTCTTTGTCCGCAATGTTTTAAGTGTCACACAGTACCTTTTTAAGGTCTCCATCAAAACCCCTACTTTGGTAATACTTAAATAACTTTGTTGAGCATGTTTGTTGGCCTGCTAGTTTTATCTCAAGCAGAAAATACGAAATAATCTTTAAAATACTGATATATAAAGCTTTATGTTTGCTCATCAAAACATGCTGTCGAGAGCCATAAAAGCGTAGAAACTCATTAAAAACAGGGCACCAATTACCCGTTTCTTGAACAAGTGGCTAGGAGTGCCTTTTTAATACCCCCCATCCAAAACTACCGCGTCTGAATATAGATAGAGTACGTCGGTCGCTTATGCTTCAATTTGTAGAGATTTATACCCCCCTACCTCTTTAATGCCAACGTAAAAATATTATTAATCCGTCGGTCGTTTATCTATTAAAGCATAGAGATTTAGACCGCCCCTACCAGCTATATGAAAATCTCTTTATCGCTTTTAATTAATGACATACTCATGGTTATGTAGGTGTGGTGTATATATGACCTGTCTAGGCTTGTGTAAGTTGTTGATTTTTTGTTGTTGAGGTGTCATTTATACACTTGTGGCATGTTTAGGTTTACTAGAGGCATCATATTTACACCTCTAACGGCTTAGAACAGGCAAATATACACCGGTAGGGTTAATTTTAATGCACTCCTATTTGGTCAATTTCTTTCATTAAACGATCTGTTTCTACTAAAGCGGTAACAATGTTTAAATAATGGCGAATATCATCAAGATTAAGCGTTCTACCGTGGCGATCTTTTAACCATTTTTGTGCAGGTTGATAGCCGCCTATATAAAATTCCCATGCGAGTAGTGGCACGTTATCAAAATACTGTTCGTCATTAATCCATACTTTACCTGCTGTATCGCTTACTGCTTCGTAACCAATGCTTGTTTTGGTAAATTTGCGCGTAATCTCGTTATTACCGGCTATGGGGTAACTGGCAATAGGCTTGTTTAATAAAGAACTTTCTAATAAATGTAATTGACGTAATTCGCCCCCTAAAGCGACTAAATCCCAAAAGGTATTGATATTCGGATAAGGCACGCGTGGGAAGTCCATTTTAAGGAACTCTTTGTACGTGTTTCGATAGCTAGGGCTGTGTAAAACCGCATAGATATAGTCCAGTACGTCTATGGGTGCAAAGGTGCCTTTTTTGGGTTGTTTTTCGTCAGTAAATTCAAGGTTTAGTTTTTGGGCTACCTTCGCAATGATTGAGGTTTCCATGTTTGGGATTCGTTTTGATTTTAGCTTGTCGTTAGTTGGATAGATATAAAGAGGGAAGCAGGAGCAACGGTCTAGCAATGAAACGGTATCCTTACCTATAAGTTTATTGGATACAAAAAAAGTACCTGCATCATTTCCTCTGGATTGCCTTAAACAATTAAACGAATAATTGTTTTTATCAATGAAGTGTTGCATTACTTCGTTCCTACAAAAGTCTATAAGACTGGCTTCGTAGTAAATGTGTCTTGTGTCAAAAGGGCGGTATTCAATAGTTTGTATTTTAGAAGTATTTAGTTCTTCTTGTGCTCTCGCCTCTATTATTTTCCAATCTCTGTTATCTTTAATTTTTAGTTGTGTTGAAACTTCGTGGTCACTTAACTCAGTATCGTAAAATTTTTTGATTCGGCTAATCAAACTCGTTTTTTCAATATCAATTACTAGCTTATCTCTATGCGTACTAATACCACTTGAAAAGTGAGGCATTAACTTGTTAACAGAAATATTGTTTTCGTAGTTTTTTTGTAACTCCAAATCCTTTTGAACAAAGAAATACTCAGGTGTTCTATATTCAATTTGTTGCCACTTTATCGAGCGTATATCATTAGCCTGCAATGTGTCGTACTTGCTTTGGCGTAAGCCAAATAAGTCTGAATGAAACACTTTTGCTAATTCACCTTTAGCTTTTTTACCTGTTTTGACAAAAATATTAATCGACACGCCTTGCATAATGTCGAATACATTTTCATCTTTACTGCCTTCAGGGGCTGTTTCTTGTTTTTTACTATTGCCGTGTAAATCTAAAATATAAACGGTATCGAAGGTTTCTAAAATATGCTTACGCATTTGGCGGTGTATTACGCCATCTATAAAGCTGTTGTTGCTGATATAGGCCAGTACGCCTTCACCATTTTTTTCTATGTAGTGCTGGCCATAACGAATGAATTTTATGTAATCGTCTGATAGCGGCTGTATGTTCTTTTCGTTTAGGTCTCTTTTATAATCGACTAATAAATCGTTAATCCAATCGCCTTTATTGCTGCTACTAACAGAATAGGGCGGGTTGCCCATAACCACCATGACGGGGGTGTCGCGTTTTATGTAATTGGCTTCGCTGGCCTCGTTAGATAGCCAGCTTGCAAACAGCGTGCCTGTATCGGGATGGTGTTCTTCTAGCGAGTTGGTTAAATAGACGTTAAGGCGTGGATTTTTAACGGGTTTATAGCCTGTTTCTTCAAGTAATAGCTCTAGTTTTAGGTGAGCCATTGCATACGATGCCATGAGTATTTCAAAGCCGTTTATACGTGGTATTAAGTCTTGTTCTACGTATTGGCTCCATGCGCCTTGTACGGCTTGAAAATGGCTGTCGTGAATATGTTTTATGGTTTCGGCTAAAAAGGTTCCCGTTCCTGTTGCAGGGTCTAAAATTTGTACTTTGTGAACGTCCTTTTTTTGTTTGGCTTGTTTGGTGGCTTTGTTTTTGCCACGGCCTGCTACGTAAACGGTATCAATTTCTATGGTTGTTTTACTGGTATCGGCTAGACCATCTTTTAGGTTGAAGTCGGTTTTTAATATGTCATCGACCGCTCTAACGATAAAATTAACCACCGGGGTAGGGGTGTACCAAACGCCACGGCTTTTGCGTAGTTTTGGGTCGTATTCGGCAAGAAACGTTTCGTAGAAGTGAATAATGGGGTCTTGCTGCCGTGTTGCTTTGCCAAAGTTTCTGAGTATTTTGTTTACATCAGTGGCTCTAAAAATATCGGCTAATGAGTCAATAATCCATACGATACGGTCATCTAAGTCATAACCGGCTATGTATTGAAACAGCTTGCGTAAAAAGGGGTTACTTTTGGGGATTAGCTCGGCTGCTTCTTGGCGGCTAAAGGTGTTGAGTGTTTTGTCGTGTAGCCTTGCTGCAAACATACCATAAGCGATGGTTTGCGCGTATACATCGGCAAATTCTTTGTTGGTGATGTCGTGTATTAAAATGGATTTAAAGGCTTCCATTTGGTCTTTAAGCGTACTGTCTGCTTCATGGTTGGTATCGCTTTTTAGGGCTTGTTCAATAATGTTGGCTAATAGCTTGGCTTTGCCTGCCATCATTTTTGATAGCTTGGTTGGCGATGTTATGTTTTGCCCTACATGGGTGGCAAAGCTTTTGATTAAGTCTTCAAAATGTTTGAAGTTTTCCGCACAGGGATTTATTACGTTGTGTTCGTCTATTGTTGCCAGGGTTATGCTGGTTACTTTTTCACCATCCAGGTAAAACTGGAAATCTAGGTAATCAGTGATGATTAGGTTACTGAGTGATTTTTTGTAACGGTCGAATTGCTCTTTATACTCTTTGCTGTCTAGCGGTTTGCCAATGTCTTTGGCTTCTATAAATCCAACGGGAATATCATTTTTGGTGAGAATGTAATCAGGTGAGCCGCAATCAATGCGTGCTGGTTCGTTGGTTACTAGAACATCGGTTAATAGATGTTCTAATAAATACTGTAAATCGCCTCGGTAGGCGTGTTCACGTGAAATACCGGTTTGGTAACGTGTGTTGATGCGTTCTAAATAATCAGAAATTAATGGTTGCACTGATGCTGTCCTTGTATCGGCTTTTTATGATTTTATTCGCTAAACTCTATCATAATTGGTTCTAGTTAGAGGCCAGTTTCTCTCGGTGTTTGGCTGCCTTTTTGATAATGGCATTTTTATTGGCATTGATAGTATCCCAATCGTTTTCTGGTGGGTTGCCTTTGTAGGGCATCCATAAAAGTTGCCATGTTCGTGATTTGCTTTTGATTCTTGTGCTGAATATAGACTGTTCAATACACCGTATAAAACCGTTGCGCTCAAGTTCATAAAAACACTTGCTGGCTGTTTTGTTGCAGCAAGGTATTTTTGCTTGTGCTTCCCTGATTCCGTAATCTACCGGCTTGTCATTTCGCCAATGTAGTTGCATTAACGTCATTAGGGTTTTGGCTTGAGCTGTTAAGCCGATGTAAGCTTCAGACTCTAGCAAATACCTTGAATTGGTAATGCTTCCACGTCTACTATCAAAAGGTAGGGCGTTTTTTTTAGCCATGATGATTACTTAATTGGCTTTGGTCTAACGGGATGCAAATGGCACTGCGTTATCGTGCACCGTTCAACTTGCTTTCGCCACGTGCCTTTTTCTTTGGGGTCGTATAGGCAATCTTTACAGTGGGCATTTATAGAGGCGCGTAATGAAATACGCTTTGTGGTTGAAGACATGATTAAGCCTCCTTTCTTGAATCTTTAATGCGCTCTTCTAACCAGTCATCAATTTCGGCTTTAAGCCAGCCACTAGAACGGCTAGATAACTTTATAGGTTTTGGGAATTGATTGTCTGCAGCGAGTCTGTATATTGATGAACCACTTAAACCGGTTATTGCAATTACAATAGATAATTTAATGATTTGGTTTGCCATGTCTTATGCCTCCTTAGGGCTTTGTAATAAGTCAAGGCAATAATGGCGTATGCTTTTCCAACGGCGTGAACGGTCTCGTTGGCTTTATATAAGTTTTTTACCTCTCCAGTCTAAAATTGTACTTTTGGGAACATTAATACCGTGGTCTTTCTTCAATCTTTTTGCTGTATGTAGCGCAGCTCTCGATTTTGAAAAGTCTTTCTCAATAAATGAATTAAAAATAGGTTTTGCTAGAGACTGGTTCTTAGTGGCCGTTTTCATTTTCATTTTAGATGCCTCAGATACTCTGGATTTCCCAGCTAAAATTTTTGGCTCAAGGTTGCTGAGGTTAAAATCCGATCTATCTTTTTCAAGATGTAAAGCGCATTGAACTGCTTCAAAAATATCGCCTTTTTCAATCCATTCGCGTAGTTCATGAGCGCGCTGTATGAATGAAGCAGCATACCATTCTGGTTGTAATTTAATTCCTTTATCTTGAGTTATATATTTTAATATTTCAGGCAAATGCGCACCTCCATTACTCCCTTCAATTTCGTATTCATAACACTTAGGGTAAATATGCGGTAACTCTTTTTCTTTAAGATAGTCTTCAAAAAAAGTTACCGATGAATCTATATAGTCAAATATATGGTCCTTTGCAGTTTTTATGGATTTGAGTCCAGAAAAAAACTCTTCTAGAGTTTCCGTTTTAACTTCTTCCTTATTAAACATGGAAGTATGTTGTTTCTTTTTGCCTACTTTGCGAGTTATTAGAGTTTTTTTCACAATATTGAAACGCTAGGTTTTTCGGTTCTTATTTATTGAAACGATATCAGCCCCATTAGCTAATCCATCTAAATAATCAGCATAGTGCTGCATCATCTTGATTCGCTCGGGTAGGTGTTCAGCATAGTTATAAGCGGCTCTAATACTGTTTCTTTCTGCATGGGTTAACTGCCTTTCTATGGCATCCCAATGCCAGCCTTGTTCGTTTAGCAGGGTAGAGGCCATGCTTCTGAAACCGTGGCCTGTTATTTCTTCTTTGGTATAACCTAAACGTCTTAGACCTGCGTTTACAGTGTTTTCTGACATGGGCCGTGTGTTTGTTCTGACGCTAGGGAATACATATTTCCCATGACCTGTTACGGTGTAAATATCCTCTAATATGGCAATCGCTTGTTTTGATAATGGCACGATATGTACCGCCTTCATTTTCATTTTTTCGGCAGGAATTCGCCATTCTGCTTTTTCTATATCCACTTCTTGCCATTCAGCATGGCGCAATTCACCAGGGCGGACAAAAACAAGCGGTGCAAGCTTTAAAGCACATTGAGTAATAAAGTTTCCTTCATACCCATTAATGGCCCTAAGCAATGCGCCAATTTTCTTTGGGTCGGTAATGCTGGCATGGTGTTTTGGTTGAGTGGGTGGTAAAGCTCCTTTTAATGCGGTGGTGGGGTCGGTGGTGCATCTTGCCGTTGCCATTGCATAGCGAAACACTTGCCCACAATTTTGCAATGTTTTATGGGCTGTATAAATGGTACCTGTTTTTTCTATACGGTTTATAACCGTTAAAAGGTCAGGGGCCGTAATAGTTGAAATGCTCTTATTTCCAATATGGGGAAAAACATGCTGCTCAAGTCGCTTCGATACGTTGTTCGTATTGCTGCTTGACCATTTCGTGCTGTTTTTACTTATCCATTCTTGCGTAACGGCTTTAAAACTATTTTTGGATGCTGCAAGCTTACTTTCTTTTAATTCTTTCTTAACGACACTAGGGTCAATGCCTTTTGATAATAAGCTCTTGGCTTCATCTCTATACAATCGAGCTTCTTTCAACGTTACTATCGGAAAGGCTCCAAAAGAAAGTAACTTTTCTTTCTTTAAAAAGCGGTATTTCATGCGCCATAACTTACCTCCACTTGGCGTTACTTCCATGTATAAACCACCGCTGTCGGATAAGCGGTATTTCTTATCTTTTGGCTTGGCACTTTTGATAATTAAGGCGTTAAGAGGCATGTTAATTGCTCCTGTCTAATGCGTCATAATTTGGGGGTATTTTTTGATACGAATTTCGACATACCCCCACTAATACCCCGTGTGTTGGGGGTATTTCTTGAAACACTATAAAGCACCTTGAGAATTGAAAGCAATAAAAAACCCCGTAACATCTAGTGTTCGGGGTTGTCTGGGACTTCTTGAAACTATCAAATGGTGCCTGGGGCCGGAATCGAACCGGCACGACTGTTAAGGTCGCGGGATTTTAAGTCCCGTGTGTCTACCAATTTCACCACCCAGGCAATCAAATTGAGCGCGAATTTTACCCTATGATGACGATAATGACGAGTGGAAATTATTATAAATTTATAAATTTTTTAGCAGACCTTCATTAATGGCCAATTTAACAAGTTCGATATCGTTAGAAACGCCTAGTTTTTCGTGTGCTCGATAGCGATGCGTGTTAACTGTTTTGGGGCTGATCGATAATGAATTGGCAATATCTGCAATTCTGTGGCCATCAACAATTTTTGTTACTATTTGTAACTCTCTACTGCTTAACTGGCTAAAAACATTCTTTTCTGGTTCTTGCCCACTGAAGATTAAGTTGGTTGCCACTGCAGAGGACAGGTAGTTTTTACCTTGGTAAACCGACATAATCGCGCTTGTCATTTCATTAACCGCGCAGCCTTTATTGATATAACCTTTAGCACCTAACTTTATAGCCTGATGCGGGATAGGGCCATCGTCATACACACTTAGGGCAATAATTTTAGAACTGGGTTCGCGCCTTAATATTCGTTTCAACGCTTCGGCGCCACCTATACCCGGCATATTTAAGTCCATTAGGATAACGTCTGGCTTGAGTTGTTCGGCTAATTTAACGGCTTCTTCACCCGATGAGCCAATCGCCACAACTTCAATATCCGGGTCAGATTGCAAGATGTGCTCTATACCACTTCTAACTAACTCATGATCGTCAACAAGTAGAACCTTAATACTATTCGAATTCATTAGATATTGATTTTCTTCAATTAATTAACCTAGCGCTCATCTTGACTAGCATAGACTAAATCAAAGATAATGCCCACGCTTTTTGGTATTAGGCCTTTGCCTAATTAAAAGGGAAGTTGGTACGATTTAATCAAACCCAACGCTGCCCCCGCAACGGTATATAAGTAACATGTATCAACAGCCACTGTGTCAAAACATGGGAAGGCGATACATCGGTTAACAGAACATTAGCCACTTATGAGCCCGGAGACCTGCCAAAGGCAAACCGGTACGTTGCGGGTGGGCAACTGGGCTGACGTTGTTTACTCTATTTCAACTTCATCACATTTCCTCACGTGCGTCTTTTAACTGGCGCGGGGCTGCGCCTTCTAACGAGGAAATCTCATGAAAAAAACTCTTTTGGCTGCAAGTGTTGCCGCCGTTCTACCTTTTGCTCCTTCAATTGTATTCGCCAGTGATGATGCGCTTATTGTGACGGCTACACGTACGACGCAAACGGCTGATGAAACATTAGCCTCTGTCTCAGTTGTGACCAAAGAAGAGATCGAAAAGTATCAATATAAAACGGTTGCAGAGGCTATTTCAGGGCTTCCTGGCGTAACGATTGCCAACACAGGTGGTTTAGGCAAGCAAACGTCATTATTTTTACGCGGTACAGAGTCTAATCACACCCAGGTTTTATTGAACGGCGTTAAATTGGCAACGAATGCCTTTGGTGCGCCTCAAATTGAGCATATTCCACTTAACCAAATTGAGCGTATTGAGTTAGTGCGTGGGCCGCAATCAAGCTTATATGGCTCTGGTTCTATTGGTGGAACAATTCAAATTTTCACTAAAAAGGGCACCGGTGAGCTAACACCTCATCTTTCGGTTGGTTTTGGTACGCATGATACGAAAGAAACCACCTTTGGCATTTCTGGTGGAGATGCATCTAACTGGTATAGCTTAAGCGGCGGCTATACAGAAACAAATGGTTTTAACAGTTGTGATGGTCGAAGCGGCACATTGTTCATTGGTTGTTTCGCTACCGAGCCTGACGACGATGCTTATAGAAACACTAATGCCTCTATTAGAGCAGGGCACCGCTTTGCAAACTCTGCTGAGCTAGAGTTTTTTAGCTTATACAGTGAGGGGCAAAGTGAATACGATGGTTATTTCAACACAACGGACTTTTTGCAACATACCTTTGGTGCTAAGTTGACGGCTGATGTGTCAGATAGATGGACTGTAAAAGCAACCTTAAGCCAAGGCAGAATTGAGGCTGATAACGAAGGAGCATTTGCAACCAGTTTTGCTGATAATCAACAGGACCATTTTAGCCTGCAAAATGACTTTCAAATTAATGATGAACACGTGTTGGTGTTAGGTTATGACTACGAAGATGACAAAATAAAAGAATCGGGTGGCTTCACAGAAACCAATCGTCATAGCAATGCCGTTTTTGCTCAATTATTAGGTGAATATGGTGCGCATTCTTACCAAATAGCCGTTAGAAATGAAGATAATGAGCAGTTTGGTAGCAATACTACGGGCAACATTGCTTGGGGTACGTCGCTTTCTAATAATTTACGCTTAAACGCATCGTTTGGAACAGCTTTTGTTGCGCCAGCCCTTGTTGATCTTTATTCTCCATTTGGTGCAAACCCTAGCCTAGATGCCGAGCGCTCTAAGTCCTTTGAATTAGGTTTAGTGGGCAAACACGCAGATATTACGTGGTCGGCCAGTGCTTATCGCACAAAAATTAAAGACTTGATCGCGCTGGATAGTTTCTGGGTTCCTCAAAATATTTCCGAGGCGTTGATAAAAGGGCTTGAGCTTCAAGTAGCCACTGATATTGCTGGAATAAATGTCGATGGCCAGTTTTCTTGGATTGACCCTGAAAATAAAAGCGGCGGCGTAAACGATGGTAATGTGTTGGCTAGACGTGCTGAACAAACCTTTACCTTGAATGCTAATAAAGCATTTGGTGATTTCAGCCTTGCAAGTAAGGTGTTTGTATCGGGCCGTCGATTTGATGATGTTGCAAACAATCGCCGTCTTGCCGGTTTTACCACCGTCGATTTAGTAGGTGCTTATAAAATAAACAAAGACTTAACAGCACAAGTAAAAGTTGCTAATTTATTTAATGAAGAATATGAAACAGTAGCGGGTTACAACACAGATGGTGCGAATGTGTTTTTCTCATTAAGCTATCAACCGGCTAATTAGTCTCGTTAGAGTTTCTAAATGGACTAGGGAGAGGGCCTATGCCTTCTCCCTTTTTTTATGCTGCCAAGGTAAAACCCATTGGCTACCTTGGTGCTCGCCAAATATTGCATCAACACCATAAACGGCCTGCATGTTCTCAATCGATAGTACATCGTTGGCGATACCTTCAGATGTTTTTACCCCGTTATTCAGTAAAACAAGGTTCTCACAATACCTCATCGCTAAGTGCAGTTCATGTAAAACGATAATGACTGTTTTTCCTTTTTTCGCCAGCGTTTGCAATAACGCCATAACCTCAATTTGATGCCGTGGGTCGAGCGATACGATCGGCTCATCTGCCAGTAAAATAGGGCTCTCTGTGGCCAGCGCTCGGGCTAACATAACCCGTGCTCGCTCACCGCCGGATAGTTCATTCACCGAGCGGCCGATTAGGTGTTCTATATCCACTTCTTTAATAGCTTTTTCTACTGCCTGTAAACTCAAATTGTCTGCATGATGGCCATCATTATGCGGGTGCCTGCCTAACATAACGACCCGTTCAACGGTTAACGGCCAATGGCATTCGCCGAGTTGCGGCAAATAGGTTATTTCTTTCGCTAATTCAAGCGCTTGCAAGGCGTGAATGTCTTTGCCTGCCAAACGTATTACACCCGATTCAATCGGCAGTAAACCAGCTAAGGCACGCATCAGCGTGGATTTACCGGCTCCATTAGGGCCAATTAATCCAGTGAGTTTTCCTGCTGGAAACTGAATACTCATATTTTTTAATATGCTGTGGCCGGATAAACTAACAGCTATGTTTGATGCCACTAAACTCATGACAACCACTCTCGTCTGGATTTTAAAATTAAATGTAAAAAGAAAGGGGCGCCTAATAAGGCGGTTAATACGCCAATTTTAAGTTCTTGTTGCGTCGGTATTAAGCGAACAAGCATATCGGCTGCTAATAGTAATATAGCGCCACCCAGTGCGCTGCATATTAATAGTCGCCCAGGCTGATAGCCTACATGTGGCCGCAGTAAGTGGGGGACTACTAAGCCTACAAAGCCAATACCACCGCTTACCGATACCGCAGAGCCAACTGCTAAGGCAACGCCTAAAATAATACGTCGATTAAGCTTTGCTAAGTTAACGCCCAAGGATTGGGCTGTGTCTTCACCCAGTGAGAGTACATCTAAATCGCGCCGTCCTTTTAACATCAACCACCAGCCTAATAGGGTTGGCAGTAGAATCAACCAAACGTGTGTAAAGCTTCTATCAGCTAAGGAGCCCATTAACCAGAAAAATATTTCAAGAGAAGCATAGGGATTAGGCGATAAGTTGAGCGCTAACGCTGTTAAGGCCGCTGCAAGGCTACTAACAGCTACGCCCGCCAATATTAGGGTGAGCATGCTGCTATTTTTACCGGTTAATAAGTACAGAAAAACAACCGCTAATAAAGCACCGGCTATCCCCCCGAGCGGTAAGGCCATGGGGAAAATAGCGCTTAAACCAAAGTAAAAAACAATCACTGCGCCCAAGGCGGCACTGCTTGATACGCCGATAACACCGGGTTCGGCCAAAGGGTTTCTAACCATGCCTTGTAAGGCCGCGCCGGATAAACCTAATGACGCGCCAATCAGCACAGCGAGTAGTGTGCGGGGTAAACGAATTTCTTCAAATACAATAGACTCTAATGTAGATTCGTTATTAAGAATGCTTTTTAAACTATTGATAATGCTTATATTTAATTCACCTATTATTAATGACAATGCCATTAACACTAACAGGCTCATTAATAAGGTTGCTGTTAAACGGGTTTCGTTATGGTTAGTCATTAAGCGAGTTTGCATGGGTGTATTAAAGGGGTTGCGCTAATAATTGCTGCTGTAGGTAACTCGCTGCAGCGAAACTAGACGGTCCTGCACAACTCCAATACCTATCAGGAATGGTTATTCTTTTTACCTGTTTGAGCGCTGCATACCGATCGATCGCCTGGTGCTGCAAAATTTGGTGCGCTAAGCTGTTGGTGTTTTTATTGGAGCGTCCTAATAGAAGAATGTCTGGCTTTGATGCCAGTAGAGATTCTAGCGATAGCGGGGCAACATAATCTAAATTCAACTCCGCAGCAATATTTCTTAGCCCCGCCATTGTTAAAATTTCATTGACGATAGTCTGCTGGCCTGCGGTAAAGCCGTTGGCATAGTAAACAGCTGCTCGTTGAGACCTTTTATCTTGTGCCCCAATAATGTTAGCTAACTGTTTGTGCATAGCCAGAACAAGCGCCTCGGCACGAGCAGGTTCACCAATTTGCTGACCTAAAAAGCGCACTTGCTGAAAAATGCCGTCACTGTTAATAGGTAAGCCTAACTTGATCACCTTATAACCTAACTCTTCAAGTAGCTGGTTAGTTGGTTGGGCGGTAAATTCACCAGCAACAATTAAGTCTGGCTTAAGTGCCATAATCTCTTCAATACGGCTACTATGTTGATGATACTGAGCAGCTTTTTGGTATAAATAAGAGGCTTCTGGGTTGGCTGCTAATGGCGTAATAGCAATTAACCGCTCGGGCGGTAATAGTGCCATTAATAACTGATCGGCACATAGGTTTAGCGAAACAATCCGCTGAGGTTTTGCTAGTACGTTAACGCTGATCAATAAGCTGATAAAAAAGGCGATAAGTCGCTGTGTTTGTTTCAATTGCATGCCAGTAATTATACGGCTATTTAACAAAAAACAAGGGATATAAAAAAGGCTAAACCTGAAGATAAGGTTTAGCCTTTTTGTTGACTCACTAAAAAATGTAACCTTTCTTATATAATAATCTGCCAGATATAAGAGATTAATAATGCAACTTGAACAACAAAGAAGATACCGCGAATCAGCACAGCAATAGCTGAAGTAGAAATCAGATGTACGATAGATTGAGCCACTCTAGCATACAGAATGTACATAACGGTTGGTTCCAATAAAGCCATTTGACCCGCCAAAGAGGCCGTTAATACGACGGCAGCAAAAACCGGTAGCAGTTCAAGGCTGTTTAAGTGTGCACGGGTTAATCGTTGACCAAAACCCGGTACATCTGAGCCATCCGGTTTAAAGCCGTTTATAGGAATACCGCGCTTAAGAACAAGGTCACTAACCGCACGAAATGTGGCTATCGATAAAACAAGAATTAAGGTCCAAAACGCGAACCCGCCTAAGGCTACAACTGCATTACTCATATTTATATCTCCTAAATTTATTATTAGTTTGTATCACTGTTCACCAACATAGTGATTCAGATATAGAAGTGGTTCCACTAATTAGGACAACCTGCTTAGGAGTTATTTTCCCAGTTAATCATGCCGCGATTAACGGCATGATGGTTTCATAA
>NZ_JAHRVT010000048.1:0-11874 GCF_019090545.1 Cycloclasticus sp.
AAACCAATTCCCGATGTTGAACCGGTTATTATCGCTGCTTTTCCTTTCAAATCCATTTATCTACCCTACTGTTGTTTAGTGAACAGTCTCTATTGCCTAAGACCCACCCCTTTTTAATCAAAAAAGACAATAAATCTAATAACATTGTGACACAACACAGTTCAAGTCCTGTATAAAATTTATTACGCTACAACTAACCTATCCTCCTGCCTCTGTGGTGGGAATACTATTAATGGCCCTTGCAAATAGACTACCTGATATTCTTAATAAAGGCTTTCCTAGCCAAAAAGCCCAATAACGTAACTACAGAGGAATAAAGAACCACTTAGAGCACCAGTCTTAATAACTAGCATCTTATAGCCATAATTATTTGAATTTGTTAAGCACCAACTAAAATGGTCTAACCACGATTCATGCTTAACTAAAAATCAGACCTACAATCGTAGATAACCTATTTAGCAGTTGATATTAAAAAGAATTTGGCTGTATCAAAAAACTTAAGCACATGATAAGACACTTCAACTACAACCCGCTTCCTCATTTGTACCGACAATTAGTTAACTAGATAAGCTAACACTGCTGCAGTGTCTATAAATTGCTTACATCGTTTGCAATACATTGCTTAACGGGCTTTGCACACCCTCTGCCTCTTACGCTAAGAAACATGCTGATAATAAAAGCTTCAACGTTGGAACTGGAAAAGTTAATTACCTTAGTGGCTTTGCTAGTGCTGTTGCAAAAGTGACTTATTCTAGTGAAACTAGTGAAAGGTTAGACAATCTTGTAATATCGAAAAATAGCCGAGCTATAACTAATTGAATAATAAAGGAAATTTGGTCGGGGCGAGAGGATTTGAACCTCCGACCACCAGTACCCCATACTGGTGCGCTACCAGGCTGCGCTACGCCCCGATGGAATTAAAATTACTTGAGTATGTCTAAAATTTCTTCTAATTCAGCTTTTATTTGCTGAATTTCTATTTTTGTCTGTGAGGTGTCTTTTTGTGAACTTTCACCTGAAAGGTGTGAACGAGCGCCACCAATAGTGTAACCATCCTCATAAAGCAGCCCACGAATTTGCCTTATCAGCACAACATCTTTACGTTGATAATAACGACGATTACCACGGCGTTTTACCGGCTCAAGTTGTGAGAACTCTTGCTCCCAATACCTTAGTACATGGGGTTTTACAGCACATAACTCACTCACTTCACCAATAGTGAAATAACGTTTCGCCGGTATCGCCGGCAACTCATTGTTATGACTGGGTTCCAGCATATGCTTCTACTCTGTCTTTAAGTTTTTGACCTGCTCTAAGAGTAACCACCCTTCTTGCAGAAATAGATACATCTTCGCCTGTTTTTGGATTTCGTCCAGGTCGAGCCTCTTTGTCTTTAAGTTCAAAATTTCCAAATCCTGAAATTTTAACTTGCTCACCTTTTTCTAACGATTCCTTTATTGCTTCAAACATTTGCTCAACGATCTCTTTAGCTTCTCGTTTATTGAGACCTAACTCGTCAAATAATTGCTCTGTTAAATCAGCTTTCGTTAATGACATTTTTTTATTCCCTTAGCTGAGCATTAAATAAATTATTAAGATTAGCGAGCAATTCATTAATGAGTTCCTCAACATCTTGCTCAACTAGTGTCTTAGATTTATCCTGTAAAATCAAGCCCAAAGCAACACTTTTTCTACCAGTTTCTACTCCCTTGCCTTGGTAAATATCAAACACAATAACCTCATTAACAAGCGTGTATTGCTTAGTAATATAGCCGACCATTTCATTTACGTGGAACTTTTCATCCACAATGAGTGCTAGGTCACGTCTTACCGCTGGATATTTTGACACTGCTTGAAATTCTGGTATCTGTTTTGTCTGAATCAGAGATTGTTTTAGTTCTACTAAATACACTGGTTTCTTAATATTAAACTCACCTTCCAAAGCTGGGTGTAATAAACCAATATAACCAACATGCTCCCCTGAATTATTAATCAGCTCTGCTGTTTGTCCTGGGTGTAAAGCTTCGTGTTTAGCCGGTTTAAACTGGTAGTCTGACAAACTGCCATTCAACGATAAAATAGCTTCTATATCGTGTTTAACATCATAAAAATCAATGCTTCTAGATGACTCACCCCACTGTTCTGGCTGAGCGAGTCCTGTCGCTAATATAGACAACATTTGCTCTTGCACTAGCTGCCCATCTTTAACCGTGAATTTTAAGCCTGTTTCAAAAAAACGTATTGTTTCTTCATTACGTTTAATGTTTGCATCCATTGCTTTTAATAAGCCAGCCCATAAGGTTGTACGCATAACAGACAAATCAGCCGATATTGGATTCTGTAATCGGTACACATCATTCTGAGGGGTCAACAGCTTGAGCGACGAGTCATCTGTAAAACTGTATGTAACCGCTTCTTGATAGCCTAAATCAACCAGTAAGTCTTTAATCCTGTCTAGGGGCTGCAACTGCTCTTCAATGGCTGTTAAAGTACCCGAAACGGTTAATTCATTTTGTGGCAGATTATCGTAGCCATATAAGCGTGCCACCTCTTCTATCAAGTCTGCTTCAATTGCAATATCAAATCGATAACTTGGTGCTGTAACGAACCACTCACTTGCCGTCTTATTAACAATCATTCCCAAGCTATCAAAATATGCTTCGACTGTATTTTCATCAAGTTCTATACCCAGCACACGCTGCACTCTTTGAAACCTAAAAGGCACTGCTTTATTAACTGGAAGCGTTTTGGTTGACGATGCGTCCGTTAAGGGCCCTACTTGCCCGCCAGCAATATCGGTCAACAATTCAATCGCTCGATCTAATGCACGGTAACAAAGCTCTGGGTCTACACCACGCTCAAACCGGTGTGATGAATCTGTATGTAAGCCAAACTTTCTAGATTTACCCGCAATTGACAGAGGACTAAAAAATGCACATTCTAAGAATATATCTGTTGTCTCGTCATTAACTGCTGACGCTTCACCACCCATCACACCAGCAAAAGCCAAGGCTTTATGTTGGTCTGCAATAACCAGCACACTCTCATCTAACTCAACTTGTTGTTCGTTTAATAGCGTTAGAGATTCCTTTTCTCTCGCATGTCTAACAACAATGTCACCATCGATTTTAGCTAAATCAAATGCGTGAAGCGGCTGCCCTAATTCCAATAGAACATAATTTGTCACATCCACTAACGGACCTAAACTACGCTGACCACATCGACGCAATTTTTCCTGCATCCAGATAGGCGTTTGTGCTGAACGATCTAAGCCTTTAATCACACGACCTAGGTAACGAGGGCAATCTATAATAGCCTCAACGTTTACATTTTTATGGTCGTTTATTGAAGTTTCTATTTTTGGTGCTGGTTTGTTTTTGACAGGCTGTTTAGCAAAACAAGAAATTTCACGCGCAACACCTTCTACGCTTAAGCAATCGGCACGATTTGGCGTTAAATCTACTTCGATAATCGTGTCGTCAAGTTGTAAATAGTCCCGAATATCAGTTCCAATCGGCGCATCACTTGGTAGCTCCATCAACCCATCAGCTGAATCAGCGAGGCCAAGCTCTTCTTCGGAACATAACATGCCATTAGAAGGCTCACCACGTAACTTTGATGGTTTGATTTTGAAATTACCGGGTAAGACGGCACCAACAGTTGCCACAGGAATCCGTAACGAAGTTCTAACATTACTCGCACCACAAACAATATCTAAAGGCTCTTCTTGCCCAATAGAGACTTTACAAAGGCGTAATTTATCCGCATTTGGGTGTGCTTGAACTGATAATACTTCACCTACTAACACGCCGGTAAACTCAGCCGCAGCCGCTTCTACAGAGTCTACTTCTAAGCCAGCCATTGTTAATTTTTCTGTCAATTCATTCGTTGGAATTGAATAATCAACAAACTCTTTAAGCCATGCTTCATTTACTAACATTTATGAGTCCTTATTTAAGCTTAATTAAACTGTTTTAAGAATTTAAGATCATTTTCAAAAAATAACCGTAAGTCATTGATTTTATATCGAAGCATGGTCAGCCTTTCTACACCCATACCAAAAGCAAAGCCGGTAAATTGGTCTGCATCAATGTTGATATGACGAAATACTTCTGGGTGAATCATTCCACAGCCCAATACCTCTAACCAACCGGTATGCCCGCATACACGACAACCTTCACCTTCACACATCACACATTCAATATCTACTTCAGCAGAGGGTTCTGTAAATGGAAAATAGGAGGGTCTAAACCTTACTTTGACATCTTTTTCAAAAAAGGCCTTTAGAAACGCACTAATAACACCTTTTAAGTCGGCAAAGTTAATATCTTTATCTACAACAAAGCCTTCAACCTGGTGGAACATGGGTGTGTGCGTAATATCTGAATCACAACGATAAACACGACCCGGCGCTATCACTTTAAGTGGCGGTTGTTGATTTTCCATCACTCTAATTTGAACGGGTGATGTATGTGTTCTTAATAAGGTATGCTCATCAAAATAAAAAGTATCGTGCATGGCTCGTGCAGGATGATGAGAAGGAATATTCAATGCCTCAAAATTATGAAAATCATCTTCCACTTCAGGTCCGGTTGCTACGTCAAAACCAACACGATTAAAAATTTGTTCAATACGGCGCATCGTTCTTGTCACAGGGTGAACACCACCCACTGATTGGCCACGGCCAGGTAAGGTCACATCAATAGTTTCTTCTATTAAGCGCTTTGCTAATAATTCATTTTCAAGTTGTACCTTACGCTGTTCTAAGTGCGCTTGAAATTCTTGTTTAGCTTGGTTGATAACGGCACCAACCTTGGGCCTTTCTTCAGCAGATAGCTTGCCCAGCGTTTTCATTTGGCGCGTAAATACACCTTTTTTACCTAGGTAAGTAACTCGAATTTCTTCAACAACTGAAAGAGATGACGCATCAGCTAATTCTTTTTGCGCTTGCTTAACAATGTTTTCTAATGAATTTTCCACGTTGTTATCTTTTTATTTAATCCAAATAAATAAGGGAAAGGCCTCTAGACCTTTCCCTCACGACTCACTATCAGCTTGTAGTCAATACAGTATAAAAAATATGTGGGTAATGTTAATTACCCAAAAGCTGTTTCTACAGGTTAGATTTTGCAGTCGCTACTAATTGCGAAAACGCATCTTTATCAAACACTGCTAGATCAGCTAATACTTTTCTATCCAAACCGATGGATGCTTTTTTAAGGCCATTCATAAAACGGCTGTATGACAAACCACAGCTACGGGCACCAGCATTAATACGTGCAATCCATAAAGCACGGAATTGACGTTTTCTTTGACGACGATCTCGGTAGGCATATTGACCCGCTTTAATCACCGCTTGTTTAGCAACACGATAAATACGGCTACGTGCCCCATAGTATCCTTTTGCTTGTTTTAATACTTTTTTGTGTCTTGCTCTAGCAACAACACCGCGTTTTACTCTTGGCATTTCTTATCCTCGAAAATCTTAAAATTAACTATACGGCAACATACGAGTCACGCTTTTCATATCTGAAGCGTGAATCAATGATGCTTTACGTAGTTGACGTTTACGTTTAGTGGTTTTTTTGGTCAAAATGTGACGCAAGTGAGCTTGCTTACATTTAAAAGCGCCCGTACCCGTTTTCTTAAAACGTTTGGATGCTCCGCTATTTGACTTCATCTTTGGCATTACAATACTCCGTTAATTAATTTTTTTCGGCGCCATAACCATTACCATTTGGCGGCCTTCAAACTTTGGCCGCTGTTCGACCAAGGCTAATTCTTCTAAATCTTTTTCTACGCGATTTAACAACTCCATACCTAACTCTCTATGGGCCATTTCTCTACCGCGAAATCTTACTGTGATTTTGGTTTTATCACCGTTCTCTAAAAATGAACGCAGATTACGTAATTTTACGTTGTAATCACCAATATCGGTTCCAGGTCTAAACTTAATCTCTTTAACCTGAACATTTTTTTGTTTCTTTTTCGATGCCTGCAATTTCTTGCTAGCCTCGAATTTAAACTTACCATAGTCCATTATTTTACAGACAGGTGGTTTAGCTGTTGGAGAAACTTCAACCAAATCTAAATCGACTTCAGCAGCCAAGCTCATCGCTTGTTCTAGTGTAACAACACCTACTTTCTCACCCTCATGATCGATGAGTCTTACACTTGGTATTGTAATCTCTTCGTTTACTCTTACTCTTTTTGTTGCGATCTTAACAATCTCCGAAAATTTTTAACGCTAAATTAAGCCATTTCTAATATTAGCAACGTACGCTAATGCACCTTGTGCAAAAACTTAAGACTCTAATGCATTTCGTTCAGTAACATTTTTGGTTACTAACGAAATAAAGTCCTCAGGATTGAAATGACCCAGGTTTTTTCCACTTAACGAACGCACTGCCAACTCGTTATTTTCTACTTCTTTGTCACCGATAACGATGAGATACGGAATGCGTTTTAAAGTATGCTCGCGAATTTTAAAGCCGATCTTCTCATTTCTCAAGTCTAATTTGACTCTGATGCCTTGTTTTTGAAGGATTTTTGCAATTGAGGTCGCATATTCGTCATTTTTATCCGTAATTGACATTAAAACGACTTGGGTCGGTGCCAACCACACAGGAAATTTACCCGCATATTCTTCTATTAAAATGCCAATAAAACGTTCCAAAGAACCCAAAATCGCTCTGTGCAACATAACCGGCGATTGTCTTGAACCATCCTCTGCAATAAATTGCGCATCTAAACGACCCGGCATTGAAAAATCCACTTGGATGGTACCACATTGCCAAACACGATCTAAGCAGTCTTTCAGTGAGAACTCAATTTTAGGCCCATAGAAGGCACCCTCACCCGGTTGTAATTCCCAGTCTAAGCCTTTTGCATTTAAGGCCTCTTCCAAAGCTTTTTCAGACTTATCCCAAACCTCATCAGAGCCTACTCGTTTTTCAGGTCGTGTAGATAACTTGATAAGAATGTCGGTAAAACCAAAATCCGCATACACTTCAAACAACAGGTCAATAAAATCAGACACTTCTGATTGAACTTGATCTTCCGTACAGAAGATATGCGCATCATCTTGAATAAAGTTACGCAAACGCATCAGTCCATGTAAGGTACCTGATGGCTCATTACGATGACACGAACCAAACTCGGCCATTCTTAAGGGCAAGTCACGGTAGCTTTTTAAGCCTTGGTTATATATTTGCACATGACATGGGCAATTCATTGGTTTAACAGCATACTCGTGGTTATCCGAGTCTACGGTAAACATATCATCACGGAATTTTTCCCAGTGACCTGATTTTTCCCACAATGACTTATCCACTAATTGCGGTGTACGTACCTCTACGTAATTATTGTCTTGTAGTTTAGAACGAATATATTGCTCAATTGTTCTATAAACACTTAAGCCTGCATCGTGCCAAAAAATCATCCCTGGTGCTTCTTCTTGAATATGAAACAAATCCAGTGATTTAGAAATCTTACGATGATCACGCTTTTCAGCTTCTTCTATTCTATGCAGGTACTTTTTCAGCGCCTTTTTATCGCCCCAAGCCGTGCCATATACACGCTGAAGCATTTCATTATTAGAATCACCACGCCAATACGCACCAGCCAGTTTAGTTAGTTTAAACGCTTTTAAACTACCAGTATTTGGCACATGCGGCCCTCTACATAAATCAGTGAAATCACCTTGTTTATAAAGTGACAACACTTCATCTTGCGGAATGCTTTCAATAATTTGTGCTTTGTATTCCTCGTTTTTGTCTCTAAAAAACGTTACTGCATCATCACGAGACAGCTCAAAACGCTCAACCGGTATAGATTGCTCTGCCAGTTCAGACATTTTCTTTTCAATTTTTTCAAGGTCATCTGGGGTAAACGAACGCTCAAATGCAAAATCATAGAAAAAACCATTATCAATAACCGGGCCTATGGTGACTTGAGCCGATGGAAACAGTTGCTTAACTGCTTGTGCTAATAAATGTGCGGTTGAATGGCGAATAACTTCAAGACCGTCTTCATCTCTTGCGGTCACAATCGCTAGCGTTGAGTCTTGCTCTATTAAATAAGAACCATCAACTAATACATCATTCACCTTCCCTGCTAAGGTTGCTTTTGCCAAGCCTGCGCCAATATCAGCGGCCACGTCCAGCACGCTAACTGCTTGTGAAAATTCGCGCTGACTTCCATCCGGTAATGTAATAACTGGCACGTTAGAACCTTTGTGTTTTGATGTTTGAATTTGGTGTTAAAAATTGGTAGGCACGAGTGGATTCGAACCACCGACCTCATCCATGTCAAGGATGCGCTCTAACCAACTGAGCTACGCGCCTGCAAGCCAATTTTCTTAAGACCGCGCATTGTACTGAATGTTGCCTCGTTAGTGAAGCTATCAGTTTATTTAATTTGCCAATGCTAGCTATTCAAAACCATCTGATTTTGTAACTCATTCACCTTATCCCGTACTTTAGCGGCTTCTTCAAACTCTAAATCTCGTGAATGTTGATACATTTTCGCTTCTAATTCTTTTATTTTTTTAGCCATTTGAGCTGGTGATAAAGCTTGATATTTTGCCGCTTCATCAGCTACTTTTTTCATTGTACTTCGCTGAGATCGGGCCGTCCCTTCCATGATATCGGTGACCTTTTTAATGATTCCGGTTGGGCTAATTCCGTGCTTTTCATTGAACGCCTGCTGAGTTTCCCTACGGCGACTGGTCTCATCCATCGCCCGTTGCATTGACCGTGTTATTTTATCGGCATATAAAATACTCTTTCCTTTTACATTCCTTGCCGCACGCCCTATTGTTTGAATCATAGACACCTCAGATCGCAAAAACCCCTCTTTGTCTGCATCTAAAATAGCTACTAAGGACACTTCTGGAATATCCAAGCCTTCACGTAATAAGTTAATACCAATTAACACATCAAATATACCCAAACGAAGATCACGAATAATTTCTACCCGTTCAACCGTTTCAATATCAGAGTGCAGATAGCGAACCTTTACCCCGTGCTCCATTAAGTAATCGGTTAAATCTTCAGACATTCGTTTGGTTAGCGTTGTAACCAACACACGCTCTTCAACTGCCACTCGTTTTTTAATTTCTGACAACAGGTCATCCACTTGTGTTGTGGCCGGCCTTACTTCAATAATCGGGTCAAGTAAGCCTGTTGGCCTAACAACTTGCTCCACCACCGCCCCCGAGCGCTCGATTTCATACTTAGCAGGTGTCGCTGAAATATAAATCGTTTGAGGCGCTTTCGCTTCAAACTCTTCAAAGCGCATCGGCCGATTATCTAACGCAGATGGCAAACGGAAGCCATATTCAACCAACGTTTCTTTTCTTGAACGATCACCTTTATACATCGCCCCTACTTGCGGCACCGTCACATGTGACTCATCAATAAAGAGCAAGGCATTATCTGGCAAATAATCAAATAACGTGGGCGGCGCCTCATTAGGCTTTCTACCGGATAGATAACGTGAGTAATTTTCAATCCCTGAGCAATAGCCAATTTCACGCATCATTTCCAAATCAAACTTTGTACGTTCTTCTAACCGTTGCGCCTCAACCAGTTTATTTAACGAACGTAACTGTTCTAAGCGAATTGCCAATTCAGATTTTATTTTCTCTATCGCTTCTAAAATGGTTTCGCGCGGGGTTACATAATGAGAAATAGGGAAAATTGTGTAACGCGGTATCCGTTGGATAATTTCACCGGTTAATGGATCAAACAACGACAAACGCTCAATTTCATCATCAAACAATTCCACACGTAGCGCATCTTGGTCTGACTCGGCAGGAAATATATCAATCACATCCCCTCTTACTCGATACGTTGCACGAAGCAATTCAACATCATTACGCTTGTATTGCATGTCTGTTAACTGACGAATAATCTCGCGCTGACTCACCCGCTCACCACGAGATAAATGCAAAATCATACTAAAATATAGTTCCGGATCACCTAAGCCATATATACAAGAAACACTCGCAACAATCACCGCATCCTTGCGTTCCATCAGTGCTTTAGTCGCAGACAAGCGCATTTGCTGAATGTGCTCATTTAATGATGCATCTTTATCTATAAAGGTATCTGATGCCGGCATATAGGCTTCTGGCTGATAGTAATCGTAATACGACACAAAATATTCAACCGCATTATCGGGTAAAAACTCTTTAAGCTCGCCATACAACTGCGCGGCCAGCGTTTTATTATGCACCAACACCAAAGCAGGCCGTTGTAGCTCTGCGATGGTATGCACCATCGTAAAAGTTTTACCTGAGCCTGTTACCCCTAATAAGGTTTGATTCGCTTCGCCATGATTAACTCCCTCAACCAGCGCTTTAATCGCCTTTGGTTGATCGCCTGCTGGTTTAAAAGATGAGTGAATTTCGAATTTTTTATTCATAGGGATTATCTGGGAACGCAGCATCTAGTAGAATACTGTCTTTAGGGGACCAAATACTTAATTTTATTCTAAAAAAGCTGTCAACACCCCATTTAAGCTGAATTTTATTCATAGAGGCTATAACAAATGAGCATTAAACTGTCACAACGCGTACAACGCATAAAACCTTCTCCAACACTTGCTGTAACAGCAAGAGCGGCTTCCTTACGCGCAGCCGGACAAGACATCATCGGCCTAGGCGCAGGCGAGCCTGACTTTGATACACCAGAGCATATCAAACAAGCCGCTAAAGACGCTATTAATGCAGGTAAAACCAAATACACAGCCGTTGATGGCACGGTTGAACTTAAAGATGCCATTATCAATAAATTAAAACGCGACAATGGTCTTGATTATCAAGCCGACCAAATTCTTGTCTCATGCGGTGGTAAACAAAGCTTTTTCAACTTAGCTCAAGCCTTATTAGACGATGGCGATGAAGTTATTATTCCTGCACCGTATTGGGTGTCGTACCCTGATATGAGTTTATTGGCAGGTGGCGTACCGGTCATCGTTCAAGCAGGCCAAGATCAAGCTTTTAAAATTACCCCTGAACAGCTTGAGGCTGCCATCACCAAAAAAACCAAACTCGTTGTGATCAACAGCCCATCAAACCCAAGTGGTAAAGCCTATACCAATGACGAATTAGCAGCACTGGGCGATGTGTTGGTCAAACACCCACATATCCTCATCGCGACCGACGATATGTACGAACACATCCTTTGGACTGACGAGCCTTTCAGCAACATCGTTATGGCGTGCCCAGCACTATACGACCAAACTATTGTGCTTAATGGTGTATCAAAAGCCTACTCCATGACTGGTTGGCGCATTGGTTACGCAGCAGGCCCTAGCGAGCTGATCAAAGCGATGAAGAAGATTCAGTCGCAAAGCACATCAAACCCAACATCTATCTCACAATACGCTGCGCAAGCCGCACTAGAAGGAGATCAATCTTGCATCGGTGAAATGCTCGTCGCCTTTAAAGAACGCCACGATTATGTTGTAGAACAACTGAACCAAATAAATGGCGTCAGCTGCATCTCATCTGACGGAACGTTTTACTGCTTCCCTGATTTCAACGCCATACTGAATCGCATGGACAGCATCGACAACGATGTAGACTTAGCTGAATATATTCTTGAAAAGGCAGGCGTCGCGCTTGTTCCCGGTTCAGCTTTTGGGCTTAATGGTCACATGCGTATATCCATTGCAACCAGCATGGATAACCTAGTAAACGCCATGGATCGAATAGCAAAGTTACTAAACGACAATTAAATGTGTTTTAAAGCTTATTAGCTATTGACCAAAACAGCCGCGTTTCGTAAGATACGCGACCTGAACAATTCCTCTGTAGCTCAGTTGGTAGAGCAAATGACTGTTAATCATTGGGTCACTGGTTCGAGT
>NZ_JAHRVT010000049.1:0-13444 GCF_019090545.1 Cycloclasticus sp.
CGTACAATCCCAATAAAGCTATTTCTATCATTAATTAAATTAATGATAGAATGCAATCCAATGGAAGAACATACGATAAAGTCTAACCGTCATAAGCAATTAAGGTCATTTTGTATGGCCGCCAAAGTTGGTGGCTTTTCAAAGGCCGCTGATTTATTACAATTAAGTCAACCGTCCGTATCACTGCAAATTCAAAGCTTAGAAAAAGAATTAAACGCTAAGTTATTTACTCGAAATGGTCCGAAAATAACCTTAACGGATGCGGGGAAAAAATTACTGGAACTGGCAAAACCACTTGTTGAGCAAATGGATACTCTGCCAACACGGTTCACTGCCGCCAACAACCCAGAAGAAACAACTGAAATTAACATCGCTGCTGGTGAGGCGAGTATCCTTTATTTATTACCGAATATCGTAGAACGCTTTAAACAACGATACCCTCATGTACATATTAAGTTGCATCAGGTATCAGGAAACACCAGCATAGACGCCATTAGAAATGATGAAGTAGACTTTGCTGTTGGCCCGATGTTAGAAGTCCCCGCCGATATTCTATACAAGCAAGTTTATCGCTTTGTCCCTGTGCTGATTATGCCATTTGGTCATCCGCTAGCCTCGGTCGATGAGGTTAGCCTGCATGAGATTGTTCAATATGACCTTATTTTGCCACCTAAACACTTAAATACATGGCGTATTGTTGATGACGTATTACAAAAACACAAATTACGCTATCGGGTTTCATTAGAAGCTTGGAGTTGGGAAATCATCAAAAAATACGTCGAATTAGGTTTAGGCTTATCAATCGTTACCAGCGTGTCATTAACGGGCAACGAACAGCTCATCGCAAAACCATTGTCAAAATACTTTCCTGATTATTACTACGGTGTCACCATGAAAAGACAAGGGTCATTATCATTACCAGCCAAAAACTTTCTTGAGTTAATAGACCCCAGCTTTTTTCAAGGTTGATAAATACAGCATAGCTTTATTCAACAATAAATATTTTTAAATTCAAAACATTAGCACTGTTAAATCCATAAGTTTAATTCAATTGAAGCACTCTTCAATTAATTCAATTAAAATACGTACTCTAAATAATTTTTACTACACCCGATGATCTGGAAACCAAACGTCACCGTCGCATCTATTGTTGAACTTGACGGAAAATTTTTGATGGTTGAGGAAGAGTCCCCAGTCGGCCCTGTCCTTAACCAGCCTGCTGGACATTTAGACCCAAACGAAAGTATGGAAAACGCTGTCATTAGGGAAACTTTAGAAGAAACGGGTTACCGTTTTACACCGGAAGTAATTATCGGCTCGTATTTATGGCATAACACTGATAATGAAACCACCTATTATCGAAGTACTTATGCTGGCAGCGTGTGTCATAAAGAAGTCTCAACAGAACTTGATGAAGGCATTATTCGTGCGTTATGGATGAGTCTCGATGAAATCAAAGCAAATACCGATCGCTTACGTAGCCCTATTATTTTAGAAAGCCTTAATGACTACCTGTCAGGGGTTAGTTACCCGCTTTCAATCATTAAATCTTACATTAAATAAAACCTATAACCTACTGTTTTAAATGGACAATAAAAAAATAATGATCGGCATGTCAGGTGGGGTAGACTCTTCTGTAGCCGCATTGCGCTTGCTTGAACAAGGTCACGAGGTAACCGGTTTATTTATGAAAAACTGGGATGAGGATGATGGCAGCGAATATTGTACAGCGAAGGAAGATTTAGCCGATGCCCAACAGGTCAGTGATAAATTGGGTATTGAACTTAAAACCGTCAATTTTGCAGCTGAGTACTGGGATAACGTTTTTGAAGACTTTTTAAGCGAATATGCCGCTGGTAGAACACCCAACCCCGATATTTTATGTAACCGTGAAATTAAGTTTAAAGCCTTTTTAGATTATGCCACTGAACTCGGAGCTGATTACATAGCAACCGGACATTACACACAAATTGCTCAACAACACAATCAATTCCAACTCCTGCGTGGTTTGGATAACAATAAAGACCAAAGCTACTTCCTTTATACATTGGGGCAAACGCAATTAAGTCGCTCACTCTTTCCTATTGGGAATATGGAAAAACCGGCTGTTAGAGAACTTGCACAAAAAGCGGGGTTTACTAATAGTCGGAAAAAAGATAGCACCGGTATTTGTTTTATTGGTGAACGCAAATTTAAAGATTTCTTACAACGCTACCTGCCCGCTCAACCAGGCCTTATGAACACACCAGAAGGTGAAACCATTGGCGAACACCAAGGTTTAATGTATTACACCTTGGGCCAGCGTCAAGGGCTCGGTATTGGCGGCATTAAATCCGCTGCCGAAGAACCTTGGTATGTGGTTGAAAAAGACCTAAAAAATAATATTTTAGTAGTCGCTCAAGGGCATGACCATACCTTAATGCAAAGCAATACACTCAACGCATCACAGCTCAGCTGGGTTAGCGGTCAAGCTGTATCAAACAGCTTTCGCTGCACCGCTAAAACACGCTACCGTCAAAAAGACCAAGCATGTCAAGTCACCCTGATTGGTGATGATCATTGCCTAGTACAATTTGACGACCCTCAACGTGCCGTGACCCCGGGTCAATCTGTTGTTTTTTATAACAATGAGGTTTGCCTTGGTGGCGGTATAATAGACGCCACTTCCACTATAAACTCATAATTCACTATAATTTCATGACATTAAATAAACTAAATGCCCTTTCCCCAGTTGATGGCCGTTATGCCAGCAAAGTTAATGAACTACGCCCTATTTTCTCAGAATTTGGCTTAATTAAAGCACGTGTGACCGTTGAAGTCCGCTGGCTACAAGCCTTATCAGAACACGATGAAATTTCTGAAGTTAATCGCTTTTCGGACACTGCTCATGCCTTACTTGATAGTATCGTCGAGCAGTTTTCATTGGACGATGCTCAACGTGTAAAAGACATTGAAAGCACAACAAACCACGATGTAAAAGCAGTTGAGTACTTTCTTAAAGAAAAAATCGCTGACAATGCCGAATTACTGACCATTAGCGAGTTCATTCACTTTGCATGCACTTCTGAAGATATTAACAACTTATCTTACGCCTTAATGCTTAAAGAAGGTCGCGACGAAGTAATAGGCACTGCGATCGCAAATGTTATTGATGACATTAAAGAGAAAGCGCTTGACTATGCGGCAGCGCCATTGCTCTCAAGAACACATGGGCAGACTGCCTCGCCAAGCACAATGGGGAAGGAGTTTGCTAACGTTGTTGCCCGCTTAGAGCGCCAATTATTGCAACTGGAAGATGTAGATATCATGGGTAAAATAAACGGTGCCGTGGGTAACTACAACGCACATTACTCAGCCTATCCAGCCGTTGATTGGCCAGCGTTTGCAGAAGCATTTGTTGAATCATTGGGTTTAACCTTTAACCCATACACTATCCAAATCGAGCCTCATGACTATATTGCTGAATACTTTCATGTCCTAGCAAGAATCAATACTATCCTGATTGATTTCTCACGAGATGTCTGGGGTTATATCTCAGTCGGTTATTTCAAACAAAAAACCATTGCTGGAGAAGTTGGCTCATCAACTATGCCACATAAAGTTAACCCCATTGACTTCGAAAACGCAGAAGGTAATTTTGGTATTGCTAATGCCTTAATGAACCACTTTTCTGAGAAATTACCTATTTCAAGATGGCAACGTGATTTAACCGATTCTACTGTGCTTAGAAACCTAGGCACTTGTTTAGCACACAGCTTAATTGGCTTTAAATCATTACAAAAAGGCATTTCAAAACTAGAAATCAATGAAGCAAAACTATTAGCTGACTTAGATGCCAACTGGGAAGTTCTTGCTGAACCTATCCAGACGGTGATGCGTCGCTATGGTATTGAAAAACCCTATGAAAAATTAAAAGAACTCACTCGAGGGCAAGGCATAGATCAAAACTCCATGAAAGCCTTTATCGAAACTTTGGAGATTCCTAACGATGCCAAACAATTACTGCTTGAAATGACACCTGCTAGCTACACCGGCTGTGCAGAAACACTAGCAAATAATATTAGTAAACTCTCATAAATATGACATAACTCATACTCAAATTATTTTAAATAATTATACTGAATCACCTGCAAGACGATACCTAAAGTCTATTTTTTCCCCATTTATAGGCTTTAAGTCTTGTACGTTAACCGAATCAATTGATTCGGTTTTTTTTTGCTTTATTTGCTATTCATTACCGGCACTGGTTAACTATTAGTAATATTCATTTTACTTGGAGTTTTCAATGTCAATTTATGAGCTTGAACACGCCATCTTTAGAGAAACAAAAACAACATTTAACCTAAACTCTTTTGAACAAAACAAACTAGCCCTAGTTTGTTTGATTAATCAGGCCCACACTGACATTAATATCTACAGTCACACGCTAAACCCTTTGGTTTTTGATACCGAAGCAGTTATTTTTGCTTGTGAACAGTTTTGTTTAAAAAATCATCGCACTCATATCAATATATTAGTGAATGAGACACGTCCAATCACCCGAATCTCTCATCGCTTACTAGGTTTATCACATCGATTTTCTAGCAGCATTTCGTTTAAGAAAGTGGCCGCTGCTAGCCCTCCTCGTGAGGATGATTTTGTTTGTTTCGACAAAAGCGCCTACCTTCAAATACCTAACTATCAACATTATGTTGGCCTCTGTAATTTTTCAGACGCAGACCGTACTGCACAGTTCTTATCCTATTTTAAAAGTGCTTGGGAAATCAGTTCGCCAGACATCGAACTTCGGTCACTGCCATTATGATTAATAAGTTTACTGCTACTTTTCTTTTGTTACTGTTTACCACACCTGTTCTTGCTGAACTTATTTTTCACCCTTTAAAACACAAACAACCTGTCGATGTTATCAGTAGCATCAAACCTTTTTTACAACCTCATGAGACAGTGGGAGCCGGTTACAACGAATTAATTCTGCGCGTTGACCCTCAAAACCTATCCGATATTAAAAGACTCATTGAGCGATTAGACCAACCTGCTCACCGCTTAGTTATTCATGTAAATCGCGATGGTCAGTTTAATCAGCAAACAAAGGGGTATAACGTCAACAGTCATATCAATATTGATACCCGTCATAATGCAAAAAGTGCCATCGATGGCGAACTAAAAATATATAGTACAAAAGACCAATCAAATGAAAAGAACAATCAGAGCATACAAGTTTTAGAAGGACATACCGCTTATATATCAGATGGTGTCAGTGAACCTGTTAATAGTGTCCATATCCAACAATATAACAACCATCATCATATCTCAGCCTCTACAGACTATCGTGAAGCCTCAAACGGGTTTTACGTTACGCCTCGGTTATCGAGTGATTCCGTTATTCTAGACATTGCTCCTTGGTATGAAGAAGCCTTGTCTGAAAATAGAACCTCGGCGCACTTTACCCGCGCCTCAAGTGTTATTCGCGGGCGGCTAAACACCTGGATTAAATTAACAGGCATTGATGAAATCACTCAGCAAACCAACTCTAAAATTCTTGGCAGTCAGTCTAAAACATCTATAAAAAATAATACTATTTGGGTGAAAATTGTCGACCTAGATGCACAATCAACTCAATAAATGTCAGTTTTTAGGAAACACTATTGTCCATTTTTGCCCGCCTAACCGACTTTGGCCCGATGTTAACGTTCCTTTATACAGTGATACCAATTCATTCACGACCGCTAAGCCAATGCCATGACCATGAACAGACTCATCAGCCCTAATCCCCCTTTTTAAAACATTTTCAATTTCATCATCACAAATCCCAACCCCATCATCCTCAATGGTAATTTCAATACTTGAAGATGAATCATTCGTTACCTTTTTAACACTAACTTCTACAACCGTATTCGCCCATTTAAAAGCATTATCTAATAAATTACCAAACAGCTCAAAAACATCCCCTTTTTCTGCATTAAACAAAAGATTCGGCTCAATATCTTTTATCACCTTCAATGATTTATCAGCATAGACTTTGTTTAATGAATCGATAATTTGCGACACTATTAACTCTACATCTAACGGTTTTGCTAACGTCTGGTGTCCTTTAGCTGCAGCTTTTTGCAACTGATAATCAACCATTTGCCTCATTAGCAAGGTTTGATTCTCAATAACTTTTTTATCGTCTTGCGATAAATTTTCTTTTTCATAAATCCCCGTTAAAACGGATAAAGGGGTTTTTAAACTATGTGCCAAATCAGCCAAGGTATTTCGGTAGCGTTTTAAATGTGTTCTCTCGTTATGAATAAGCTTATTGAGTGTATTAGCAACCTCTTTTAATTCATGACTATAATCGTTATCTAAATACTTTGCATCGCCGGTTTGAATGCTTTCTAGGTCATCAACTATATGCCTTAACGGCCTTAAGCTAACCCTTATAATCCAAAACTGTAAAATAATTAATATCAGCCCGATGCCACCTAACCATTGCCATAAAACAGATCGGAATCCAGCTATCTGATAATCCACACTTGAGGTAGACTCAATAACAACAAATTCAAAAGTCTTCTGTTGAGAGTGTTCGTTTTCCAGCGTTGCTTTATAGTGTAAAGCAACACTTTCTTGACGGCCCGGGTGGTTTTTTATATAGGCTTTTTGACCTAGCTTTAAACGCTTAATGGGCTCTATTAATTTACCTATCGATGAGGTACTTCGCCAAACCATTTCACCGTTAAGGTCAAAAATATAGGCATATAAGCCTGAACTAAGCTGTGAGAACCTCGGTTCTGATAAGTTAGTCGGCATCACTAGTTTATTGGCACGGCTGATTTCGGCTTTTCCAAGAATAGAGTACAGGTGAATTTGAAGTCGGTCGTTTAAAGCATTTTGTGCGCCTTTTTGATAGGCCGCATCTAAAACTACGCCTGCTAAGCCTAAAAAACAAAACAGCACCACACTGGCAGAAAAAATTAACCGAGACTGTATGCTGTTATTCATCTACAGCTTTAAACTAACTAGTGATTAAGCGGAATGGAAAAGCGATAGCCTCTTCCTCTTAGCGTTTCTATCGGCTTGTGTTGATCATTGGGGTCTAATTTTTTGCGCAATCGGCCTACAAACACTTCAATTACATTACTATCACGGTCAAAATCTTGATCATATATATGCTCCGTAATTTCAGTTTTTGAAATAACCTTACCAGAATGCATCATCATATATTCCAGCATTTTATATTCATAAGCGGTTAATACAACAGGCTTTTCATCCACCAAAACCTGCTGTGCACTGCTATCCAATGATATTGGGCCACACACAAGCATTGGAGATGCAACACCGGCAGAACGACGAATCAACGCATTCATCCGCGCTAATAGCTCTTCGGTATGAAATGGCTTAACTAAATAGTCATCTGCGCCTGCCTCTAAACCCTCAACCTTTTCTTCCCAACGTGCACGAGCTGTCAATATAAGTATTGGGAAATTGATATCTTTAGCACGAAGCTGCTTTATAACTTCCATCCCTGGGATATCTGGCAAGCCAAGGTCTACAATCGCAATATCAATGGGGTACTCTGTACCAAAATAAAGAGCATCAGTACCATTATCTGTCGCATCGACAGCAAACCCCCTCTTCGTTAAATTCTCAACCAGTTGCTCCTGCAAGGATTGATCATCTTCAACTACAAGAACTCGCATAAAAAACCTTTCCGTTATTTTCGTGTACCTTGAACACGAATTTTTTTAACATGCCCTTTATCAGTCAACACCTTGATTACGTGAACTGGTTGCCCATTCATTTGCTTTGTTTGAGCGTCGAGAACCTTCCCTTTACTATTCTTTTTAACTGCCTTGATTGCCTCATCCAAACTGATAATATCTGCAACAGCTAACACAATCATCTCATCACACGCTAAAACATGACTTGAAATAGCCATATTGCAAAAAATAGTGAACAAAATTACTTTTAAAGTACGCATATCATTATAAAAAGCTCATTGAGTGGTAAACAGTTTATTCATTTCGCATGAATTTTAGCTGAATATTTTATCTTCTATACGCCTCTAAAACAAAAAGACTTTATTCAGTGTTGTAAAGTTAGCCATGAACGATGCCGTAGCAGCGCCCATACTTTTTGCCAATTTCTCAAGAAAGGGTTGCTGGGCTGTAAAATCAACAATTTTCTCTTCGCCAATTTCATTCTTCGCAACAGATCGAACATCACCAATAGCATCAGTCAAACCTAATTCAATACTCTCAGAGCCAGCCCACACTAGACCACTAAATAAATCTGGGTTTTCTGCTAAACGCTCTCCTCTGCCACTTTTTACAGACTCGATAAATTCTGTATGAATATCGTTCAACATCCCTTGAACGTGTGCTTTTTCAGCAGGTTTTACGTTGGAAAATGGGTCTAAAAATCCTTTATGCTCTCCGGCAGTATATAAACGACGCTCTACACCCAATGATTTCATCGTGTCCGTAAAGCCAAAGCCATTCATCACCACGCCAATTGAGCCGACAATGCTAGATTGGTTGACAAATATTTTATCCGCCGCTGACGCGATAAAATAACAGCCAGAGGCACATAAATCCTCAACCACCGCATAGATTGGTAGTGTTGGGTGAGTATTTTTGAGCTCTCGAATAGCCTCATAAACATAACTCGATTGTACGGGACTTCCACCAGGAGAATTCACCCGTAAAACAATTCCTTTAGTGTTGGGGTCCTTAACTGCATTTTTTAGACTTTTAATAATACTCTCAGCATCTGCCTCGCCACCCGAAACAATGATTCCTTTAACATCAACCATCGCGGTATGTGGACCTTTTGATAATGTGCTTACATCAGACATCGGTGACATAGCCAAGCTACTGATAAAAATGATGTAGGTTAACAATAAAAGCTTGAAAAAAATATTCCATCGTCGTGTCCGTCGTTGTTCTATGACAGAAGCCAGAGCGACCTTCTCTAATACAGATCTCTCCCATTGTTGATCATTCGGTATTGATTTATCTTTGTTAAAAAACGCCATTCTTACCCCTCAAATATTTCCATTAAATTATTAATACACGCTACCGGCATCTGTTTTGATAATATTTCATGTGAGTGGGCACCCGTGGTGACGCCTATGCTGGATACACCTGCATTATTCGCCATCTTTAAATCTAATGTTGAGTCACCAATCATTATCGCCTTGTCTGGCTGGATACCACTTTCGTCAAGAATATCAAATAACATATGTGGGCTAGGTTTCGATTGCATTTTTTCAGCACACCGAAGGTGGTCGAAATAAGGGCGAAGCCCCGTTCCATCAAGGCTTCTATCCAAACCTGATTGCCCTTTACCCGTCGCTACTGCTAACGTTTTACCCATTTGTTTTAACTTTTCCAAGGTCGGTAATGTATCAACAAACAAGTCTTTTGTTGAAATCTTTTTAGCTAAATAAACCTCACGATAGGCAGCAACCATGGCTATTTTTTCATCATCAGACAGCTCTGGAAATAAGGTTACCATTGCCTCTGACAGGCTCAGGCCAATAATATCTTTACAGGCTTGTTGGCTAGGTTGATCTATGCCTTGGTGCTTAGCTATTGTCTGAATGCACTCAACAATCCAATCGATAGAGTCTACTAGGGTGCCATCCCAATCAAAAATTATTAAATCGTACTGAGTAATCATAGTGTTTTTAAAAACATTTCAAGTTCGTTATCTAGAGGCGCTTCAAACATGACCTTTTTTTCACTTAAGGGGTGTATAAACTCAAGCTTGCTTGCATGTAAAAAAAGCCTCATTAAGCCTTTCTCGCGGTAAGATTTATACTGTGCCGGTGTTGAATAGCGCTCATCTCCGGCAATAGGGTGACCAAAATGCTTAGCATGCACCCTTATTTGGTGTGTTCGACCCGTTTTAGGCGACGCTGATACTAAGGTTGCCCCTTTATATTGCGCCAATTTCTCAAACAAGGTTTCCGACTTTTTACCCTCAGGGTGAACACGCACCCTGTGTTCCCCACTTTCTAATGTCCGCTTTTCCAACGGTGCATTCACGTTAACGGACTGTTTATGGATAACACCACAGAGTAATGCTGTGTATGTTTTGCTTATTGTTCTATTGCGTAATAATGATTGCAGCCCATTTAACATTTTTCTATTTTTTGCGATCAATAAACAGCCAGAGGTCGCCTTATCTAAACGATGAACTAATTCCAAATAACGCTCCTCTGGGCGTAAAAACCGTAATGTTTCAATTACCCCGTGACTGTTTGCCGTTCCGCCATGAACAGCCATACCAGAAGGCTTATTAAGCACCAATAAGTGTTCGTCTTCATATATCACCCTTTCCTCAAGGCTCGACAACATCCACTTTGCTGGTGATGACGTGCTTTTTTCTTCCATTTTTACTGGTGGCACCCTCACCAGGTCATTGACCTTTAAACGATAGATGTTTTTTGCTCGCCCTTTATTAATCCTGACTTCCCCACGGCGAATAATCTTGTATATATGGCTTTTAGGAACGCCTTTTAACTGCGTCATTAAAAAATTATCCAAGCGTTGACCTACTGAATTTTCGTCGACCTCAATAAACCGAACTTTGTCATACGCCTCTGTTTTCATATAGTTTTAACTTTAGTGTATATCTGATTGATGTTATTAGCTTAATTTGCTATAGTCCGAAAAGTTTAATAGGTATTAGATAAGAATTATTAAACTCAGTGAACATGATAACGATTGTCTGTTAGCAAAGCTAATCTGTCGTTTTATAACTCGCCCTTTGGGGTGGTTACATTGAAGTAGGTCAGCTACTTTATTCAGCTTTACAACAGGATCTGAATGCATCAGTTACACAACTGGCATTCAAACGGGTTTTATTTGCTCGACCCATGATGAGCGATTTTTAATTGCCCATAAATACAGAAATTTAATACGGACATTTCAATAAAGCCAATTAATAAAATAAGTTTAAGCTTTTATGTCTGAACCAAGTGAGAAACAAACTATTTTTAAACCACTAAAATTTAAAGATAACAATTAGTATATGAAACTACTCCACCTTTCTCGCCACCCAATAATTTCTGTGCACTATGCGGCATCAGGAAAAGAAACAAATGAAAAGAATGTTAATCAATGCCACTCACACAGAAGAGTTACGAGTGGCCCTTGTCGACGGACAAAAACTATATGACCTTGATATAGAGGTACCTGCAAGAGAACAGAAAAAATCAAATATATATAAAGGACTTATTACCCGCGTAGAACGTAGCTTAGAAGCCGTTTTTGTTGACTATGGTGCTAACCGCCATGGTTTCCTTCCATTTAAAGAAATTACCGGTCAAGCGATTGGCTTAGACACCCAAGATATAAAAGACAAAAACCAAATTAAAGAAGGTTTGGAAATAGTCGTACAAGTTGAAAAAGAAGAGCGTGGCAATAAAGGCGCAGCGCTGACAACACAAATTAGCTTAGCAGGTAGCTATTTAGTATTAATGCCAAACAACCCGGGTTCGGGCGGTATTTCACGCCGTATTGACGGTGATAATAGAACAGCTTTACGCGAAGTACTTGATCAACTTGAAATTCCAGAAAATATTGGCCTCATCGTTCGTACTGCCGGTGTTGGTAAGTCAGTCGAAGAGCTCCAATGGGACTTAAACTATCTTACACATTTGTGGGATGCCATTAGTCTCGCTTCAAAAGACCGTAAAGCGCCCTATTTGATCTTCCAAGAAAGCAACTTTGTTATCCGTTCTATTCGTGATTACTTACGTGCTGATATTGATGAAGTTCTGATTGATAGTGAAGCATCATTTAATTTAGCACATGATTTTATGCAGCAAATTATGCCGCAATATTTATCGCGCGTTAAACTTTACGAAGACTCCGTTCCTTTGTTCACGCGTTACCAAATCGAAAGCCAAATTGAAACCGCTTACGGACGTGAAGTCCCTCTTCCATCTGGTGGGTCCATTGTTATAGACCCAACTGAAGCGCTCACCTCCATCGACATCAACTCAGCTCGTGCTACAAAAGGTGCTGACTTTGAAACGACCGCACTCAATATCAACCTTGAAGCTGCTGATGAGATTGCAAGACAACTTCGTATTCGTGATATGGGCGGCCTATTCGTCATCGATTTCATTGATATGGGGCCTACTAAAAATCAACGGATGGTAGAAAATCGCATTAAAGAAGCGATGAAGCATGACAGAGCACGTATTCAATTCAGCAGAATTTCACGCTTTGGTTTATTGGAAATGTCTCGTCAACGAATCCATTCATCGTTAACAGAGTCTAGCTTGCCTGTTTGCCCACGCTGTCATGGTCAGGGTACTATTCGAAGTGTTGAGTCGCTCTCTTTATCCATTATTCGCATTCTGGAAGAAGAAGCGATGAAAGAGCATACAGCGCGGGTAGTTGTTCATGTCCCCATTGATTGCGCGACTTTTGTTCTTAACGAAAAACGTTCTGAAGTTGAGCAAATTGAAGAGACTCATAAAGTATCGTTGATTATCGTTCCTGATAAACATCTTGAAACACCTCATTACGAAATAGAACGAATTCGTACAAAAGAAGCAAAACAAGATACGGCTGCCAGTCATGAGCGCCTACAAAATAGTAAGACTCGAGACGCTAAACCATATCAACGTGAAGCCGTCAGCCAAGAAACGGCCGCCGTTAAGAATGTTATGCCTGCTACACAACGCCCAACAGCACCATCAAACGTAGCCAACGATGGTTTCTTTAAGCGTTTGTTAAGCAAAATAGTGCCGTCATCAGAAAAACAACCTGTTAAAAAAGAGCCGGCTAAAGCAAATAAAACGAGCAATAACCAGCAAGGCAACCAACAACGCAACGCTAACCCAAACGAAAATAAAAATAGAAACCGTAATAAAAACAGAAATAAAAATAGAAATAACAAAGATCAGAGTAAGCAGAACCCAAATACATCACAGGCTGCTAATGTTGATGGTTCAAACGAAAAAACAAACCCAAAACCAGCTCAAACCAAACAAAACGATGCTGAGCAACCATCACGACCTAGAAGACGACGTAGATCCAATAAACGTTCACCTAACAGCGATGCACCTAAGTCACAAAACACTAATATTGCCGAATCTAAGCCTCTAGAGTCTAAGCCTCTAGAGTCTAAGCCTCTAGAGTCTAAGCCTGTAGAGTCTAAGCCTGTAGAGTCTAAACCTGTAGAGTCTAAACCTGTAGAAGCTAAGCCCACTGAAACTGGTAACACAGGGGTTAAAAACGGTACTCGCCACCCTCGCAGAAGAAGGCGTACAACAAGCAACAAACCTAAGCCTCTCGACACGGCAAATGGCTCACCAGAAACCAATCAAGGTGCAGCCACTTCAAAGCCAGTAGATGTAGAGTCTAAGCCTGTAGAGTCTAAGCCTGTAGAGTCTAAGCCTGTAGAGTCTAAGCCTGTAGAGTCTAAGCCTGTAGAGTCTAAG
>NZ_JAHRVT010000050.1:0-15507 GCF_019090545.1 Cycloclasticus sp.
ATTATGAAACCATCATGCCGTTAATCGCGGCATGATTAACTGGGAAAATAACTCCTAAGCAGGTTGTCCTAATTAGTGGAACCACTTCTCTTTTCCAGTTATATAAAAATGCTTTAGGCGACGTTAAACGTTCGATATCTTCTTTTAGCTTGGTGTTCTCGTCAGCTCTAAAATCAATCATCACATTAAGATTAAGGTATTAATGAGCGCGAATTTTACCCAGCGTGACAAACTCATTTTCAGGTGTAACCAGTTCATCATCAATAAACTGAAAGCCGATCCAGTCATCAACCGAATGCGATAAATCGATTTTAATGGCGACTGGGAGCTAATTATTCTTTTCTTTATGTAAACAGCAGGCTCTACGAACAACAAAGGTTTTTATACAAATTCCATTGACAATATCATTAACCTTCAGCAATATTCCTTATTAGGCAATCTACACGCACTGGCCATTAATTTAAGTTGGACTAACCTCATCAGATTCCTCATGTTAATTAAGAAATCAAAGATAGGTCTATTTTTTCTGTCTTTAACACTGATCGCCGTCTCATCGGCGGCTCTAGGTGATACACAGCACCTATATTCAGACAGCTCTTTTAAGCCTGCCTCTTCGCTTGTAGAGTTTGAGTTATCAGATGAAAACAATCCTTTTGATAACGTTGATGATTTTTTATCAACGCACGTCTATCACAACAAAAAACACGCTACTCATAGCGACCGTTCACACCCTATTTACGTTTCAGCACATAATATTGCTGGCAAATTTTCTATCCGCGCCCCTCCCTCCTTCATCGGCTAACGTTATACAGACTAGACTTTTCTGGTCAAAAACAACTATTTTTTAAGGGCTGCCTAATAGCTGCGTATTCGCAATAGCCGTCACAAGCTATGCAATACTGTAAGACAACACGCCTCCCTTAAAGTCATTTTCTGCCTTCCCATGGCATATCATTTAAAAACCGGAGAGCACAACGATGAAAGACTTAGCATTTTACGATACTACTCCCTTCGATGAATTAGCTTGGCCAGAGCTAAACAAACAAATTAGCTTGAAGTCACCAGCGCTCGAAATCTTCACCGATTTTGAAAAAACCCAACCGATGGTTATAAACTCCTCTATGTCTGCCATAGATGCTGAAAAACTCATGCAAACAGAACATGTTCGCTTAAAGTTTGTTGTTAATAGTAACAATCATTTATTAGGTGTCGTTAGCCTAGAGGACTTAAATAGCCGGGAAATACTTAAGCGTGTATCTAAAGGTGAAAACAGAGAAGAACTGTCTGTTACTGACTTTATGAGACCGAGAAATAAATTAAAGTCTTTTGATTATTCGGATCTGGCACACGCCTCTATTAAAGATGTTATTGGTAGCCTTAAAAACAGCGGTTACCGACACTGCCTGGTTGTGGACCATAAGCATCACAAAATTCGAGGAATCATTTCAGCCAGCGACATTGCTAGATCACTTCAATTACAGATAAACATTAAAAGTGACTCCAGTTTTGTTGGGATTTTTAAGGCCATTCAACATTAAATTAAACCTTATAACGGTGAGGCTGGGTTCCCACGATCAATCGTGGGAACCTTTACCTTAATAGAACAGATATCTACGTTCATTTCGTTTCATACTCGATAATTTTTTTAGCATTTTTAACACAGTGCTAATAATAAGGAGCACTTTAGATGAAAATACTTATGATACTAGCCGCTTTACTGCTGCTAATAACCCCCTGCCTTGCATGGTCCTCCTCAGCTACTTACCAACCGATAGACCTTACATCCACTATAGTTGGATATTTATCATTATTAGTTTTTGCTCTCGCCTACACACTAGTGATCTTTGAAGAGCAACTTCACTTACGTAAATCCAAACCGGTCTTATTGGCTGCTGGGCTCATCTGGATCATGATCGCAATCGCATACAAGACCCATGGGTATGATCATGCTGCAGAAATCGCCTTACGCCATAACTTTCTTGAATATGCCGAATTATTCTTCTTTTTATTGGTAGCAATGACCTATATAAACGCGATGATAGAGCGCAAAGTATTTGATGCGCTCCGTGGCTGGTTAATTGATAAAGGCTTCAGTTATAAAAACCTATTCTGGTTAACCGGTACCCTAGCCTTCTTTATATCACCGGTGGCAGACAATCTAACAACGGCACTTATCATGTGTACTGTTGTGCTTACCGTTGGCAAAAACGCTCCTAAATTTGTGTCTATTTCCTGCATCAGCATCGTTGTTGGTGCAAACGCAGGTGGTGCGTTCAGCCCGTTCGGCGACATCACCACGTTAATGGTGTGGCAAAAAGGCTTACTTCAATTTACTGAATTCTTTAATCTTTTTATACCATCACTGGTAAATTATTTAGTACCCGCAGCCATTATGAGTGCTTTCATCCCTGCTGGAATGCCTAACTCTGTCGATGATAATGAAACATTGCTTATTAAACGAGGCGGTCTAACTATTGTTATGCTTTTTGCATTAACCATTTTGACCGCTGTCTGCTTTCATAACTTCCTGCACCTACCTCCTGCCATTGGCATGATGACCGGTTTAGCCTACCTCAAATTTTTTAGTTATTACCTTAAAATTAGCGAGCATTCACGAAACTCACCAGGTTTTGAAGAAAGGTTTCAAGAAGGCAGTAAAGATAACGCACAGACTGATTTTCGTGAATTTGATGTTTTCGACAAGGTTGCAGGCGCTGAATGGGACACCCTATTCTTCTTCTATGGTGTGATCATGGCGGTAGGAGGGTTAGGCTTTCTTGGCTACCTAGGTCTGGCTTCCGAATTCATCTATGGCGACCTAGGACCAACTACCGCAAATGTATTACTGGGCCTTATGTCTGCCATTGTCGACAACATTCCAGTGATGTTTGCCGTTTTAACCATGTCGCCCGATATGTCTCAAGGTCAATGGTTACTGGTTACATTAACCGCTGGAGTTGGAGGAAGCTTATTATCAATTGGCTCTGCTGCAGGTGTTGCCCTAATGGGGCAAGCACGTGGTATCTATACATTTGCTTCACACCTTAAATGGGCACCTGTTATCGCTCTCGGTTACGCTGCCAGTATTTATGTGCATATGTGGATCAACGCGGGGCTTTTTTAAATAACATGTTCTATAAAATAGCTAAAGCTTAATATAAAACATTCGATTAATTAATCCCATGGAGTCACCGCTTAGGCCCAATTTATTAATTTTTTTGCGCACTTTAATAAATAATATTAAGATTTTTATACAGTTAGAATAAAATTAAAATGCGTATTAAATACCTCGACTGTCAGGTTCATGTTGTATATAAGAAAAAACTGATAAAAGTCCTTGGTATATAAAATGTTATCAATATACAATTCTCGCTCTCATATTTATTTTAAAAATAACAAATAGGTGGACATAATTATGGCTAGAAGACAAGACAGGTTAACAGTAGAAGATGTGAATGGTGCGTGGGCAATCATTCCTACACCAGCGATAGAAACTGGTGATCAATGGCAAACAGAAGACAGCGTTGATTATGACGAAATCGCTAGAGCTGTTGACGGCCTTATTGAATCTGGTGTTGACGCCATCATGAGTCAAGGAACTTTTGGAGAAGGCGCTACCCTTACTTGGGAAGAAAAGAAAAAAATGATGGAAGTCATGGTTGAAACTTCAGCCGGACGAGTACCTATCTTTGTTGGTGTTACAACAATGAATACTCGCGAGACTATTCGTCAATTACGTCATGCACGAGATATTGGTGCTGACGGAACAATGTTAGGCTTACCAATGTGGCAGCAAATTGATGTACCTGCAGCTGTTCGTTTCTATCAAGATGTTGCTGAAGCTGTGCCTGAAATGGCAATCGCTATTTACGCTAACCCAGAAGCATTTAAATTTGATTTCCCAGCTCCATTTTGGGCTCAAGTTGCTAACATTCCACAAGTCATCACTTGCAAGTACATAAATATTGGTCAACTACACTTGCACACGATGGTTTCAAAAAAGCAAATTAGATTTTTGCCACTAGAAATCGATCACGCAGATGCTGCTAAAATGGATCCAGAATTCAACACTGCTTTTTGGTCACCACTTGCTTGTACAGGCCCTGAGCTAACCATTCATTGGCGTGACAGTGTTAGAGAAGCGGCTAAAACAGGTGACTGGAGTAGACCAGACGAGCTTTACCCACAAATGGCATTAGCACTGTCTAGCTTATTCCCTCCTGGAGGCTTTGCTGAATTTTCTAAATATAACATTCAGTTAGAAAAAGCGCGTATTAATGCAGCTGGTTGGATGAAAGCAGGTCCATGCCGCCCTCCTTACATGACAGCACCAGAGCACTATTTAGAAGGCGCTGCTAAATCTGGTACAGGTTGGGCTGAGTTAAATAAAAAATTACTTGAAGGCACGCTTTAAGTAAAATATTGATCTCGTCATTAATGTCTAAAGCAGGTCAATAAGTACTTTTCCTGCTTTGACATTAATGGCCGATTTCATAACCGCATCTCGTTCAGACCACTCTTCTTGTGCAAATCGATGAATATATGCGGGTAACACTTCTGAAAGAGCTTGCGTAGCCGTTCTAGGTACAGCTCCTGGCATATTAGCCACACAAAAGTGAGTAACTCCCTCCTCTACAAAAGTCGGTTCGTTATACGTTGTCGGACGAGTTGTTTCAACACATCCCCCTTGATCCACTGAAATATCCACAATGACAGAACCTTCCATCATTAATTTTAAATGGGAACGGTTAATAAAATGCGGCGCTTTCTTCCCGGGAACATGCAAAGCAGCCACTAACAAGTTTGTGGTAGCCATTAACGACAAACATTCCTCTTGATTATTTATAGGGTTAATTAAAGGATCCAGTTGAGTGACTGATGCAAGTGCCTCAAGTGACTTATCATAAACAGACACTTTCGCGCCTATATTTCTTGCTAATAAGGCTGCTTGCCTTCCAGCAGAACCAGCCCCAAGTACCAATACTTGCCCTTTTTCGACACCATCGTCTTGCAAACCGCCTAACAATAAACCAGAACCACCGCGGTATTGATGTAATAAAGTAGCACCTATCTGAACAGATAGTTTTCCGGCTATTTCACTCATGGGTTTAAGGATTGGCAGCTGTTTATTATCTCGCACCGATTCAAAACCAACAGCCGTCAGGCCTATTTTTGATAATTTACTCGCTAGTTCTTCGTTCGCAGCAAGGTGAAGAAAACAAAAAAGAAGGTGATTAGGTGTTAAATATTGAAGGTCCCCCTCTTGCGGCTCTTTTACCTTTACAATTAAATCGCCTGCCTTATAAAGCGTTTGCGCTGTAGGGCAAACAATCACACCAACTTGCCTATATTGGTCATCATCAAAGCCGCTTAAAACACCAGCCTGATGTTCAATATAAAGGCGGTGCCCCTTCGCAATGAGTTCCTGACAAGCCATTGGCGTTAATGCAACACGCCCTTCAGCTGTTTTAATCTCTTTTGGAATACCAATATTCATCAGCATAATACTTTACCTAGTTAGATCTTATCGCCATACTACAGCGCTTTAAAATTAAATTAAATGAGCCAGCGCTCATTTTCAAACATACCCCCTTGGGTATAAGCATAGTTTAAACACAGTTATTTAGGAGCCACTTATGAGCGACAACTCACATCATCGATTAATTATTTTAGGGTCCGGCCCTGCAGGTTACACAGCTGCTGTATATGCTGCTAGAGCCAACCTAAACCCCTTATTAATCACCGGTATTGAACAAGGCGGCCAACTGATGACAACTACTGAAGTTGATAATTGGCCTGGTGATGTAGAAGGCTTGCAAGGCCCAGCTTTGATGGAAAGAATGAAGCAACACGCTGAACGCTTCGATACAAAAATTCAGTTTGACCATATCCATACTACCGAATTACAACAACGCCCATTCACTTTAAAGGGCGATGCAGGCACATACACTTGCGATGCCTTAATAATCGCCACCGGTGCTTCTGCAAAATATTTAGGCTTACCGTCTGAAGAAGCATTTAAAGGAAAAGGTGTTTCAGCATGTGCCACCTGTGATGGTTTTTTCTATAAGAACCAACGTGTTGCTGTTATCGGCGGCGGCAATACTGCCGTTGAAGAGGCACTTTACTTATCTAACATTGCAGAACACGTTACAGTTATTCATCGACGTGACTCATTTCGTTCAGAAAAAATCTTATCCGATAAATTAATGAAAAAAGTGGCCGATGGTAATATTTCAGTCGAATGGTTTAACCAATTAGATGAAGTACTCGGCGACGATATGGGTGTCACGGGTATTCGCATTAAAAACACTCAAGATAATAGTACGAAAGAGATTGACCTTGAAGGTGTTTTTATTGCCATCGGTCATTCACCTAACACTCAAATTTTTGACGGCCAATTAGATATGTCTCATGGGTACTTACATACTGAACGTGGCAGCTCAGGCAATGCAACACAAACCAGTATTCCAGGTATTTTTGCCGCTGGGGATGTCGCTGACTCTATATACAGGCAAGCCATTACATCGGCAGGCTCTGGTTGTATGGCTGCGCTTGACGCCGAGCGTTTTCTTGATGCTTTAGAGGATGCATAAAGATCTGTAATCTATCATGCTCCACTGGTTAGATATAGAAAATGATGCTGAACCATTTCCTTCTCTAGATTACGCATTAGAGGAGCCAAATGGCTTACTAGCAGCTGGGGGAACTTTAAACCCCCAGCGCTTACTAAATGCCTACCGTTGCGGTATCTTTCCTTGGTTTGATGAAGATCAGCCTATTCTTTGGTGGTCACCTGACCCTCGGTTAGTTTTAAAACCGGATGATCTACATATTTCTCGCAGCCTGAAAAAATGTATCAATAAAAATTTATATAGCTGCACCGTTGACAAGGCATTTAATGAGGTCATCGTGGCCTGCTCTACGAGTCGAAAGGATCAACAAGGCACTTGGATTACCGATTCAATGATTGATGCTTATCAAACTCTGTTTACTTTAGGTCACGCTCATTCAGTTGAAGTTTGGGCGGACGAAAAACTAGTTGGTGGTCTTTATGGTGTCAGCATTGGGCAGGTTTTTTTTGGCGAATCAATGTTCAGCCGGTTAGATAACGCATCCAAAGTGGGGTTTGCTTTTTTATGCAAACAGTTAAGTCAATGGGAGTTTCAGCTGATAGATTGCCAAGTCCACTCTGACCATCTAGAGCGATTGGGCGCATCAACCATACCGAGAAAAGAATTTGCTGAACAACTTGCAGTTTATTGTCTAAAAAAACCGTCGACAAACGCGTGGTTACTTTCATGAGCTCACCCTCCCCAGCTGGCAGACAGTTACAACTCTATATATCAACACCACAAGCGTGTGATTACTTAACGGATCGACAATCACAAAATATTTTTATTTCGCCTGATGTCACAGTAACACCTAGCATTTACGAATACCTTATTAGCATCGGTTTTAGGCGAAGCGGACAACATACATATCGCCCACACTGCCCTAGTTGTCGTGCCTGCATTTCTTCGAGAGTGGATGTACAAACATTTAACGCATCAAAAAGCCAACGAAGAGTGTTAACAAAAAATAAAGACCTAAGCGTTAGCTCTGTGCAATCTATTTTCTCAACAGAACACTACGAGCTATACTGCCGATACCAAGCTTTTAAACACCCTGGTGGCTCTATGGAAAGTTTCGGTGAAAATGAATACGAAGAGTTTTTATGTCAATCATTTGGTAACAGTTTGATGTTTGAAACCCGTTTGGGTGAAAAACTATTAGCTGTTTCAGTAACAGATATTTTTGGTGATGCCCTCTCTGCAGTTTATACTTTCTTCGACCCAGAATACTCAGCTAGAAGTCTGGGGACCTTTTCAATTTTGCAGCAGATCAAGGCCACTCAAAACCGCGGGAAAAGGCATTTATACCTTGGGTATTACATAAAAAATTCAGTAAAAATGGCTTATAAAACTAATTTCATGCCCCTTGAGATGTTAATTGAAGGAAAATGGCGTCGTTACACTAAAGATGATGAGCTACCCGATCAAAGCGCATCTTTGGACTCCCCAATAACTTTTTAAACCAATTCGTACTTAACACCGCTCAAATAGTGTAAAATCGCGCCGCATTAGCTTGTTAATCAAGTGTTTAGTTTATTATTTTTTAAAGGAAATCATGGCAAAAGAAGATCAAATTGAAATGGAAGGCGTAGTAAAAGATACGCTACCAAATACAATGTTTCGTGTTGAGTTGGAAAATGGTCACATTATCACAGCGCATATCTCAGGAAAAATGCGTAAGCACTATATTCGTATTTTAACGGGTGACCGCGTTAAAGTAGAAATGACACCATACGATTTAACAAAAGGCCGAATCACCTACCGAGTTAAATAAGCATCACTCTATACGTATTACTTAACGGGGACACACCCCGTTAACTCATACCCGATCAGAACCTTATCATTTGGTAAGCGTTATTAACGCTGCTCAATTAAGTCTTTCGTTGCTTCTGTGATAATAAAATCAATCTTATTATCCTTTACGTAAACCTTCACTGTTCCGCCGTTGGTTAATCGACCAAATAACAGTTCGTTAGCCAATGGTTTTTTGATATGTTCTTGCACAGTACGTTCCATCGGTCTTGCGCCCATTTTAGGATCGTAGCCTTTTTTCGCTAACCAACTACGTGCTTCCGGCTCCAATGTTAACGATACATTCTTATCATGTAATTGAGACTCTAGTTCAAATATAAACTTGTCTACCACATGAATAATGGTGTCTTCGTCTAGTGATTTAAATTGAACAACCGCATCGAGTCTATTTCTAAATTCTGGTGAAAATGACTTTTCAATCACTTGCATACTATCTGATGAGTGCTCTTGTTCAGTAAAACCAATTGAGGCACGACTCGCTTCTTGCGCGCCAGCATTCGTCGTCATCACTAACATGATGTTTCTAAAGTCTGCTTTTCTGCCGTTATTATCTGTTAACGTGCCGTGATCCATAATTTGCAGTAATAAATTAAAGATATCAGGATGGGCTTTTTCAATTTCATCAAGCAACAAAATTGCATACGGGTGCTTGTTCACTTCCTCTGTTAGTAAGCCACCTTGATCATAGCCAACATAACCTGGGGGTGAACCGATCAAACGAGAGACCGTATGACGCTCCATGTACTCTGACATATCAAAGCGAATTAAATCGACACCCATTATTTTGGCTAGTTGATTGGTCACTTCTGTTTTACCTACACCCGTAGGACCAGCGAATAAAAATGACCCTATGGTTCTTTCTTCTTGGCCAAGCCCAGCTCGACTTAAAATAACAGCATCAGACAGTTTCTCAATCGCTTCATCTTGGCCGAAAACAACCATTTTAAGATGGCGCGCCAAGTCCTTCAGCTTGTCTTTATCTTGAGATGAAATGCTTTTCTCAGGAATTCTCGCAATTTGAGCAATGATTTTTTCGATATCGCTAGTTAAGATCACCGGTGGCCGATCCGCTTCAGGCAACAAACGCTGTTTTGCGCCAGCTTCATCAATAACATCAATTGCTTTATCCGGTAAAAACCTATCATTGAGATAACGGTCTGCTAATTTAGCTGCCGTTTCGATACTTTCAGCGCTGTATTCAATATTATGATGTTCCTCATAACGTGGTTTTAAGCCTTTTAAGATACGAATAGTATCGTCAACTGATGGCTCATTGACATCAATTTTCTGAAAACGTCTTGCTAAGGCATGATCTTTTTCAAAAATACCGCGGAATTCTTTATAGGTAGTAGAACCAATACAGCGCAACTCACCCGATGCCAAAGCTGGTTTGATCATGTTTGAAGCGTCCATCACACTACCTGAGGCAGAACCTGCTCCAATGATAGTATGTATTTCGTCAATAAATAGTATGCTTTTTTCTTGTTTTTTAAGTTGATTGACCAAACCTTTTAGTCGTTTCTCAAAATCGCCTCGGTATTTTGTTCCGGCAACTAATGTGCCCATATCTAATGAATAAATAGTGGTTTCTTCAAGTACTTCAGGAACATTACCCTCAACAATCTTTAACGCTAGGCCTTCCGCAATTGCTGTTTTACCAACGCCTGCCTCACCAACCAATAAAGGATTATTTTTACGACGCCGACATAGGGTTTGAATCGTACGTTCTAACTCTTTTTCACGGCCAATTAAGGGATCAATTTTTCCAAGTTTCGCTTGTTCATTCAAATTAACTGCATACTTTGTTAGTGGATCATTTGAAGCCTCTTCTCCCTCTGATGCAGGAACTTCCTCAAAGTCAGACATGTCGTCCTCTTCAATTCTTGCAATACCATGAGATATAAAATTAACCACATCAAGCCGAGTCACATTTTGGCGGCTCATTAAATATACCGCTTGTGAATCTTGTTCGCTAAATATAGCCACCAGTACATTCGCACCAGTCACTTCTTTTTTACCGGACGACTGAACATGAAATACCGCTCGCTGAAGAACCCGCTGAAAACCTAGTGTCGGTTGAGTTTCACGTTCGACATCACTTGGAATAATCGGCGTAGACTCTTCTAAATATGCCTCAAGATCACTGGTCATTGCCTCTACATTGCCACCAGATGCTTCAAACACTTCACACGCAGACTTATTACTCATCATCGCTAACAGCAAGTGTTCTACTGTTATAAATTCGTGACGTTTCTCGTGCGCTTGTTTAAACGCATCGTTTAATGACTGTTCTAACTCTTTGTTAAGCATTGTTCACTCCACTTCTTCTAATGTGCACTGCAAAGGATGCTGGTTCTCTTGAGAATGCGCTATGACCTGTTGCACTTTTGTTTCCGCTATATCTTTAGTATAAATACCACATACACCAATACCACTAGTATGCACATTCATGGTGATTCTAACGGCCTCTTCTTTATCTTTATAAAAAATTGTTTGCAAAATAGACACCACAAAATCCATTGGCGTGAAATCATCATTTAACAACAACACCTTATACATCGGCGGCTTTTGCAACTTCGGTTTTGATTCTTGAACAGCTAAATTGCCGTCGTCTTGGTCATCTTCAAAAGGTAAATCAGGCATACGTTTCAATAATTAAAATTAAGTTATGTCATTTTGACAGAAAAAACATCATCTTGTTCTATATAGTCGAACTAAATAGATAGACTTTTTCATCAGGCCGTTGAGCAATGGTATACCATCTGCTTCAAATCTGAACAGCCTTTTAACACCACTATATTTTATTGCTACAAACTCCAGTTAACTTACTAAATGGTGCCTGTGAAATGATTTTTCAAGTTAACTTAAATCATCCGCACGTTCACATAAGTGCACTGCTTGTGTTTATAACACCTTATGCTTTAGAAAAAACAGCTCAACTTAATTTTATAAACACATGTACTGATAACTCCTACAGCACACTATTTAGGCCTATTAATCGCTTCAACCCTTTTTTTCACTCAGACACCAATGAAATAAAGTCTGCCTTAATATCTTCATTAATATAGGCCATTCCGAGCTTATTTAAATAGTCTAAACGAGGTGCGTTCTTCAACTCTATACGCAGTTCTCCGGCCTGACAGTGTTGATAAAGCGCGGCAACATACTCAAGGTAGTCCTGCCCGTCCTTAATCATTAACAAACTGGCTGCGCCAACATCAGGGCGAACAGCTTGATGTTGTTCTTGCGTTAATGCAATAGCAAAAACAACCGGCGATTCTTCAACGTCAACCCGTAAACGTCTACGGCGTACAGTTTGCTGAGCCCAGTAATAGGCCAGTTCTTTACTGGGTGTTAAAAAAACTGGTTCAGTCGTTTCACGATAAGTATTTCCAATAGTCGCCATGGTGCTCTTTGCTGCTTCGTTCATAAGGTGATCACCTGAACGTTTTAAGCCAGCAGACAAAATAGAGTCAACTAAAGATGAGGAGGTACCGTGATACCAAACATGACTAGTAATAAAACCGTTTCTGCTTAGAAGCATGTTGGCATCTTTTAAATAATGGGGTATCTCACGCATTTAATGGTCCTTTCTATCTATACTAACCTTACGTCGAATTTTAAACTCAGCCAAATAAAAAGGCGACTTCAGTAGAAAAAGCCGCCTTTAAAGTACATAAGTTTCAACAAATACGCTTAGCTAACGCATCTCTCTAGGTATTTAAGAAAACTGATTGGAGGTGTTTTTCGCGCCACCCGCTTTCAGTGCATTTTCACCTGCAAAATATTCTTTGTGGTCATCGCCCATGTCTGATCCCGACATATTTTGATGTTTAACACAGGCAATACCCTGACGAATTTCTTTTCGCTGTACGTCCCTTACATAGCCTAGCATTCCAGCCTCACCGAAATACTCTTTAGCCAAGTTATCTGTAGACAATGCGGCTGTGTGGTACGTCGGCAATGTAATCAAGTGATGAAAGATATTTGCTTCTCGAGACGAGTCAGCTTGGAACGTGCGAATTTTATCGTCTGCATCGGCAGCCAATTCCGTTGCATCATATTTAGCATTCATCAGATCTTCTCGGTCGTAAGCCGATACATCCTTACCCTCTTCGACCCATCGATCGTAAGCCTGTTGACGGAAATTAAGCGTCCAGTTGAATGATGGGCTATTGTTGTACACTAACTTCGCATTAGGAATCTCTTTACGTACTTCGTTCATCATGTCTGCAATGTCTTTAACGCTTGGTGTTGCCGTTTCAATCCAAAGAAGATCGGCACCCGCTTTAATAGCTTCGATTGAGTCAAATACGCAACGTTCAGGACCAGTACCTTGACGAAATTGGTATAGACCAGAAGGTAAGCGCTTAGGGCGAACAAGTTTACCGTCACGATTAAAACATACGTCACCTTCAGCCATATCAGCTACGTCAATTTCTTCAACATCTAAGAAAGAATTGTATTGATCGCCTTGGTCACCAGGCTCTTTAACCACCGCGATTTCTTTGGTTAGGCCAGCACCTTCAGAATCTGTACGAGCAACAATTAGCCCATTGTCGATACCCAATTCTAGAAATGCGTGACGTAATGCACGAATTTTGGCATGAAAATCAGCATGAGGAACCGTGACTTTGCCATCTTGGTGACCACATTGTTTTTCATCCGCCACCTGGTTTTCAATTTGTAAACAACAGGCCCCCGCTTCAATCATTTGTTTGGCCATTAAATAAGTCGCTTCCGCATTACCAAAGCCCGCATCAATATCAGCAACAATCGGCACAACGTGGGTCACATGATTATCAATTTCTTCTTGGATTTGTTCGACTGTAGCCTCATCACCTGCTTCGCGAGCCGTATCTAATTGACGAAACAGGCCACCTAATTCACGCGCGTCAGCCTGCCGAAGAAATGTATAAAGCTCTTCGACTAATGAAGCAACCGCGGTTTTTTCATGCATTGATTGATCGGGTAAAGGACCAAACTCAGAGCGTAAGGCCGCCACCATCCAACCAGAAAGGTAAAGGTAACGGCGATCCGTCTTGCCACCAAAGTGCTTCTTAATAGAAATCATTTTTTGTTGACCAATAAAACCGTGCCAGCAACCTAATGATTGTGTGTATAGCGTGTTGTCTGCATCGAAGGCCGCCATGTCTGCATTCATAATATCAGCGGTATATTGCGCGATATCAAGGCCCGTTTTAAATTTGTTCTGTGCACGCATACGTGCAACAGATTCTGGGTTAATGGCAGCCCAAGAATTTCCCTTAGCTTGAACTAACTCTGAAACAGCATTTATATCATTTGTATAAGATGACATTTAGATCTCCTTTCAATTAATGACGTAAAAAGTAAACATGTATAGCGTTAAAATATATGGACATTTTACTGCCCAACCTAACGTAACTGATTCCTAGCAACTACAAATACTCGTAAGCTGGTACCGTTAAGAAATCCACTAGTTTTTCAGATGTGGTAAAGCGGTCCATTATTTTTGCCGCCTCGCTGAAACGGCCCTCTTTAAAGCGCTTTTCACCAATCTCACTCTTAATAGTTTCCATTTCTTCAAGCATTAATTCGCGGAACAATTCAACGGTTACTTTTTTGCCGTTGCTTAAGTTTTTGCCGTGATGTATCCATTGCCAGATTGATGAGCGTGAAATCTCTGCAGTTGCCGCATCTTCCATCAAACCATAGATCGGCACACAACCATTACCTTGGATCCATGCTTCAATATATTGAACAGCTATTCGCAAATTAGCCCGCATCCCCTCTTCTGTTCGATCGCCTTCACAAGGCTCTAATAAATCCTCTGCTGTCACGTCGGCATCTTCAGTACGCAATACGTCCATTTGGTTTGCTTTGCCTTCACCAATATATTCATTAAAGACCGCCATTGCTGTATCTGCCAGACCTGGGTGCGCGACCCATGTTCCATCATGGCCATTTTTTGCTTCTAGCGTTTTATCGCCAACGACTTTTTTTAAGACAGTGGCATTAGCCTCGGCATCTTTTGCGGGTATAAACGCTGCCATTCCGCCCATTGCTAAAGCACCGCGTTTATGACAAGTTTTAATTAATAGCCTCGAATATGCACTCAAAAAGGGTTTATCCATGGTCACAACTTGGCGGTCTGGAAGCACACGATCTGGGTAATTTTTAAGCGTTTTGATGTAGCTAAATATATAATCCCAACGACCACAGTTAAGTGCCACAATATGATCACGAAATTCGTAGAGAATCTCCTCCATTTCAAAGACAGCCGGTAGTGTTTCAATCAAAACAGTTGCTTTGATAGTACCCCGCTCTAACCCTACCAAATCTTCAGCTTTATCCATTAAGTCAGCCCACCAGCGAGCTTCTTTATGCGATTGCAATTTAGGAATATAAAAGTATGGCCCTGAGCCTTTTGCTAATAAGGTTTTATAGTTATGGAAAAAATAGTATGCAAAATCAATTAAACCACCAGGAATTTCCTGTCCGTTTAAATGAATGTGCTTTTCAGGAAGATGCAAACCTCGTGCGCGGCAAACAAGTACCGCAGGGTCATCATTTAGTTCATAGTGTTTGCCTGATTTAGGGTCATCCAATGAGATAGTCCCATTAACTGCATCACGCATATTAACTTGGCCCTGAGCGACTTTATCCCACGTCGGCGACAATGAATCCTCAAAATCGGCCATAAACACTTTTACATTGGCGTTTAAAGCATTAATGATCATTTTACGATCAACAGGACCGGTAATCTCTACTCGTCTGTCTTGTAGGTCATCTGGAATACCTAAGATACGCCAATCACCCTCACGTATATGTTTTGTTTCCGCTAAAAAGTCAGGCAATTGACCCGCATCAATTTCGGCCTGCCTTACTTTACGTGCCTCGAGTAATGCTGCAACACGAGGGGAAAACTCTTCCGCTAATGTTGACACAAAAGCATTTGCTTCATCGTTATAAATACTGGCATAACTTGGTAACAGTTCACCTTTAAACGTTAATGCATTCATTTAAACCTCCTAAGTCGGTTATAAAATAATGTTTGTGCAGTGCATTATATTAACTTTATACCACCGTACAATCCCAA
>NZ_JAHRVT010000051.1:0-28003 GCF_019090545.1 Cycloclasticus sp.
CAATGCCACTTAACAAATTAACGGATTAAATTAAGGAGAAACGTTATGACAATGAAACATGAATCTAATTTAGTCCATAAAATTTCAGATTATCTAGCAGACAGCTTGTTAAAGCATCGGCTCGTTATCCTAACGGTCGGCATATTACTAACTATATTTTTGGCTTATCAAGGGCTTAATCAACAACTTTCACCCGGGTTTGATAAGGCGATTCCTTTGTCTCACCCTTATATGAAAACATTTACTGACCATCGTGATGAGTTTGGTGGTGCCAATCGTGTGACTATTTTTGTTGAAAATAGAAACGGTGATATGTTCAATCCAGAGTTTTTTACGGTTCTTGAAAAAATCACCTCAGAGGTTCTCGTGATGGATGGAGTGGACGCACGAACCGTGACCTCTCTTTTTACACCAAACGTTAATTATGTTGCAGTGAGTGAAGAAGGGTTTACCGGCTCAAAAATTGTGCCAGCAGACTTTATTGCAACACCTGAGCGTATTGATGAGGTTAAAAGCAACCTGTTTAAGTCCACTGAAATAGGTAAGACGGTTGCTAAAGACTTATCTGGCGCACTTGTTATTGCAGATTTGGTAGAAATAGACCCAATAACAAAACAAAAAATTGATTACGAGCTGTTCGCAGAAAAACTGAATCAAATTAGGAGTAACTACCAAACTGCTGAAACGGCTATTCATATAATAGGTTTTGCACCATTTATTGGGGATGTGATTAATGGCGCGGAAGGTGTTATAAACTTTTTTATCATCACCTTGGTTATCACCTTTATTATGCTGATCTTTTTTGCCGGCTCAATCAAGTTGGCGATAGCGGTTATCATTACCGCGTTAGTATCGGTTAGTTGGCAACTGGGCATCGTGAAAATATTAGGGTACGGTGTTGACCCGATGTCAATATTAGTTCCGTTTCTTATTTTAGCAATAGGCGTAAGTCATGCTATCCAAATGACCAATGTTTGGCGGTTGGGCGTAGCAAAAGGCGATAACTCAGTAGAGTCAGCGCGTCAGGCTTTTTATAAACTCTTTATTCCTGGAGCAACCGCACTTATTTCAGATGCCGTTGGCTTTGGGGTGATTGTATTAATTGACATTCCTATCATTAGAGAACTAGGTATTATTGCCAGTATTGGTGTGGCGGTGATGCTGCTGACCAATAAAATTATGCTGCCTATTCTTTTGTCTTATATCAAACTGAATGATAAGGAAATTCAGCGCGCTGAAAGCAATATTAAGGGTACAGATCATGCTTTTTGGATGGCCCTTTCACTATTGACTAAACGAAAATATGCAACCATTGTTCTAGTGTTGGCGATGGGGTTAGGGGCCTATGCGATGACGGTGCAAGATCAATTGATTGTAGGTGATGTGGAAGCTGGAGCGCCAGAGTTTTGGCCTGAATCACGATATAACAAAGATGCTGATGCAATACAGTCAAAATTCTCGGTTGGTTTAGATGAATTGGTTATTTTAGCCAAGGCTGATAAGAAAGGTTCATGTATTAATTTTCCAATCACGCAAACGGTTGATGATTTTGTTTGGCAAATGAAAAACATACAAGGTGTGCAGTCTGTAAAGTCACTATCACAGTTAATTCGTGAGCGTAACATTGGTAATTATGAAGCCAACCCAAAGTTTCTAGGAGTACCTAGAAGTGAGGCAATGATTGCAGCAAATATCTATCGAGTGGAAATGTCGCAGGCGTTGTTTTCAAACGATTGTACTATTATGCCGGTGACGATTTACTTAACAGACCATAAAGCTGAAACATTAGATAGGGTGATGGCTGGGGTTGCTCGCTTCAATGAAAATAACACTAATGAGCATGTTACTTTCGTACCAGCAATGGGGAATGCAGGCATTATGGCGGCAACTAATGAGATTGTGGCTAAGGCACAAACTAAAATTGAGTTGATCTTGTTTGCTGCAGTCGGCCTCTTCTGTTTTGTAACGTTTATGTCAATTCGAGCCACCATTTGTATTGTCGCTCCGTTGGCCTTAGTGGCTTATTTGGCTAATGCTGTGATGGTTTATTTAGGCATCGGCCTGAAAGTATCTACCTTACCTGTATTAGCAATGGGTGTTGGTGTTGGTGTTGATTATGGTATTTACCTTTTTGCTCGAATGGTGGCACATAATTCAGCTGGTGAACCATTACAGAAGTCATACTATGAATCGTTAAAAGAGGTAGGAACAGGGGTTGTATTTACGTCGGTAACAATGACCATTGGCGTGTTAACTTGGTATTTTTCAGACCTTAAGTTTCAGGCGGATATGGGGATCTTATTGGCGTATATGTTCTTTGTGAACATGTTGGGTGCGACTATTTTGATACCTGCATTAGCCAGCTTCCTTTACCCGCATGATGGGAATAAGGAAAAGGTGAAGCCCGAATGATAATTCGGTGCGGATAAGGCCGCTCAAGGCTGCTTTTTTTGATAATTAATAATGGAGCTCTCTTATGGGTAATACACCTGAGCATTTAAAGTGGCCTGCGGATGCAAATTGTACAGCGGTCCCATATTCGGTTTTTAATAGCCAAGAAGTTTATGATCTTGAGCAGGAAAAAATTTACAACGGTCAAACATGGTCTTTTTTAGCAGCTGAAGAAGAGATTCCGCTTAAGGGAAGCTTCAAATCAACGTATATAGGAGATACCCCCGTTGTTGTAACGAGAGGGCAGGATGATGGAATTTATGCGTGGGTAAACCGCTGTGCGCATAGAGGTGCTGAAATTTGTCGTGAGCGGCACGGGCGAGTGGAAGATGGAGCCTACACTTGCGTTTATCATCAATGGGCGTTTGATGCGAAAGGTGATTTAAGGGGGGTCCCCTTTCAACGAGGGCTTGCCGGCAAAGGGGGTATGCCTAAAGACTTTGATAAAACCAAGCATAGCCTAAGGAAGGTACGCACCGTGAATTATCACGGTGCAGTTTTTGGAACGTTTAGCGAAGACACGCCCGATATTGAAACCTATATGGGTGATGATGTGAGTTATCATATGCGCCGTATTTTGAATAGACCCATTGAAATACTTGGCACGACCCGGCAGCACATCAAAGGGAACTGGAAATTCTACGCTGAAAATACTAAAGATCCCTATCATGCAAGCCTGCTGCACCTCTTTCATGCCACCTTTGGGCTGTATCGCTCGTCGCAGGAAGGGGCCTCTATTGTTAACAATAAAGTGCATTGTTTAATTTGGGTAAAAAGCTCTAAAGAAGAAAAAAGTGCACTAGATGATGTAAAAAAAGAAAACCTAAGAACGATGCAGCAAGGAAGTTATGCGTTAGCAGATGAATCGTTATTAGCCGGTCAGCAAGAGTTTGAAGATGGGCATAGCTTGGATATATTGTCTATGTTTCCATCATTAGTGTTACAGCAAATTCAAAACACACTGGCTTTTCGGCAAATTTTACCGAAAGGCAAAGATGAGTTTGAATTGGTTTGGACATACTTTGGTTATAAAGACGATACTGAAGAGCTTAGAAATATTCGTTTAAAGCAATCTAACCTTATTGGACCTGCTGGACTTATCTCAATGGAAGATGGTGAATCAACAGAGCTATGTCAAAAAGCGATAGTTCGGGATGGGGAATACACTAGCGTGATAGAGATGGATGGTAAAGAGCCTGAAGGAGCAAAGCATCTAGTCACGGAAGGAATGATTCGTTCAATGTGGCAAGGGTATCGAGAGATGATGGGCTTTTAAGTATTGAATAAAATGAAGAGGTATGAATTCTAAAACAATAAAGCCCAGATGAAAGTCTGGGCTTTATTGTTTAATTAAACGTGTGTTTAATTGATGTTATGAGAGTGGGGGTTAGTCATCAAACATGCCGTCGAAGAATAGTTTAGTTAAATTATTAAATGCTTTTTTCTTTTCAATTTGAACCCAGTGGCCGCAATGGTCAAAGACATGCAACTGCGCATTAGGGATTCTATCTATTAAATGATATGCATTATTCAGAGGAATAAAAAAATCTTCTCGGGCATGGGTGACCAGCATTTGGTGGGAAATATTATTTAACTCGTCGTCTGATAAAACAAACGCATCAATACCTTTTTTTGTACCACCGCTAAACATGGCTTCAAACTGAAGGCGTACTTCATCTTTCATAACGTTATCGAAGCGTTGAGCAGCAATGCTAGCGATATCATTGCCAAGTAAACTCGGGTCAAAAAGAAATTTAGTAATTAAGTATTCTAAAGCCTCTTTGGAAGGGTCTTTATAAAACTCCCACCCTTTAGTGAGGCCTTCGGTAGGGGCAAATGGAGCACCTACTGGACCCATAAGAACTGCTTTTTTAAAGCGTTCAGGGTGCCTGTTCAGTAAATGAAGGGTAACGCCACCGCCCATGGAATTGCCGACAATATGTGTTTGCTCAATCCCTTTAGCATCTAATAAATCTATTTGTTGCTGCACCCAAATATCAATCCAGTGGCTGGTTCCATTGGGTGGGCAGTTATGTTGGCTAAGGCCAAAACCTGCAATATCTGGTGCAAGGCAATGGTAGTTCTCAGCTAGAAAAGGCAGTGCATATTGCCAGTTTGACATGGCGTTAGCACCAGGGCCAGAACCATGTAGCAATAAAATACTGGTGTCCTTATCGGTTCCTGCTTCATTTAAAAACGTATTAAAAGAACCGGTTTGGATGTTTGATGTTTGCATAGCATTCCTTATTTCTAAAAGTTTGGAGTTATAGTGTTTCTAAAGATAGTTAACAACGCTAGTTTAAGAGCAATAAGTTGTTTAAAGAAAAATTGTTACATTAAAAAATGATTATTTCTAACTAGCGTTCAGTTTGTTTAACTGGTTATAATCAATTGTATAAATAAATGCAAATTAATGAGATCCAGGAGAGAACATGTTCCCCAAAATGAATGCCCCAGATAGTATTAAAAGAAAAGTTAGTATAGTCGCTCGCTATACCACAATCCCTATATTGTTGTTTTCTACTACACCTGTTATTGCTCATTTTTTAGGTGGGGGGTATTGGTATTTGTTAACCCTTGCTGTATTTGGTATCTGTATGATACTTGACCCAATTGTAGGAGATGATCCTATTAACGCACCAGAAGAGATGGAAAAAGAATTAGAGGAAAGTTCTTTTTTTCGCTTTATGCTTTGGGTCTATGTCCCGATACAGTTTCTAATTACTTTGTTTTGTTATTCATTGATAACAAATACGCCGATGGAAATGTTCACCGTGTTAGGTGTAAGCTACTACCCACTTAGCACAGCAGAAATGGTTTTCTTAGCCCTTTCTTTGGCCTTTGTTACGGCAACAGGTGCAACTCCAGGGCATGAGCTCTGTCATCATGGGAATCAGTTTGACCGTTTTATGGGTCAAGCCTTGATGACGCCAATTAGTATGGCTGATTTCTATGTTTATCATAATTTCCATCATCATATTCATGTAGCGACCCCACTAGATCCTGCAACGTCCCCATATGGTGAAAATTTTTGGAGGTTTGCACTTAGAAGTACAGTATTAAAGTCAATTACTGCATGGAAAGTAGAAGCGGAACGCCTTGGCCGAAAGGGTTCAAGTTGGATAAGTTTAGATAATAAAATGATAAAAATAACTATTGCACAAATCGCATGGTTTTCACTACTTGTTTATCTTTTTGGCTGGATTTCATTGCCGTTATTTATTATGCAATATCTTTTCCCAAGGCTGCTATTAGCCACAGCAGACTTTGCAGAACACTATGGTTTGATGCGTAAACAGCTTGAAGACGGTAGCTATGAAAAAGTAAGGGCAGAACATGCTTGGGATGACAGTATGATTATTAGTAGCTTTTTTATGTGTCAAATTGATCGGCATTCAGACCATCACGCGAATGTAGGGCGGCCTTATCAGATATTAAGGGTGATGGATAAGGCACCACGTTTACCATTAGGTTACCTAAATATCTTATTTGTAACGATGTTTCCTCCTTTATGGAGAAAAATCATGCATCCAATTATTGAAGAGTTTTATGACACAGCAGATATCGTGCCTTATGCATTGCCTAATACCTTGCCCGAGCGTTTTCTTGATAGAGCGGTTATAGCAGAGAAGTAGAGCGACAAATTAAGAAAGGAATAAAGGCCTTTTTCAGTGCAAAGGCATACATAGGAGAGCAATATGGTAAATAACATAGATTACAATCACCTGATTCAATCGGACAAGGTTCATGGGTCTTTATATACATCAGAAGATATCTATGCTGATGAAATGGAAAAGATTTTTCAAAATAGCTGGTTTTATGTCGGGCATGAAAGTGAAGTCAAGGAAGCAGGCGACTTTATTGCAAGGGATATAGGCCGCTCAGCATTGATCATGGTCAGGGATAAAGATTCTACAGTGAATGTAATGGTGAATCGCTGTGCGCATCGAGGCAATAACTTATGTAATGAAATGGAAGGCAATAAACGCAATTTTTCTTGCCTATACCATGGTTGGGTTTTTGGCTTAAATGGTGACTTGTTAGACGTACCTTATCCTGATGGCTTTACTAAAGAGAAAAAAGACCATGGGTTACAGACATTAATTACAGATAGTTATCGGGGGTTTGTTTTTGCAAGCTTTAACGAACCAACGATAAGTTTTGATGATTACTTGGGAAATGGTAAGCAGCTGATAGATCGGGCCTGTAACCTGTCTCCAGAAGGTGAGGTAGATTTAACAGGTGGTTGGGTGCGTCAAAAGTTTGATGCAAACTGGAAAATGCTGCCCGAGAATGATACGGATGGTTACCATGTAAACTATGTTCATCAATCATTTGTTCAAGTTATTCCTTCTCAATATAACGAATTTGTGGGCGGAGAAGACACCAACCAAGGGGTGATCAGAGACTGGGGCAATGGCCACACGGAAATTGATTTTGCCGCAGGCTATGTCAATACACTTGATTGGCTGGGCTCAACGGTTGAAAAGTCCAAATCATATGTTGAAAAAATGCACGCGGCATATGGCGAAGAAGAAGGCAACAAGCGGTTGTTTGATGGGCCGCCACATGCTTGTATTTTCCCTAATTTATTTTTAGCAGAAATGAATATAGTTATTTTCCAGCCGACCAGTGTTAACTCTTGTGTGCAATGGAGCACGCCGATGTTTTTAAAGGGGGTGCCAGAGTTGAACTTTAAGTTACTGAGACAAAGCGAAGGCGCATTAGGCCCTGCTGCTTTTTTATTGGCAGATGACGCAACGATAGCTGAACGCGCGCAAAAGGCGCTTCAAGCCGGTACACCTTGGTGTGATCTAAGTAGGGGGCTGGATCGAGAAACGGTAAGAGATGATGGTGTTAAGGAGTCGCGAATGAGTGATGAAACGTCAAACAGAGGTTTTTGGCACCACTATCGCTCAGTAATGTTGGGAGAAAAGTAGCATGGGGAAGCAGGTGGCATTTGAGGTAACCAGGGAGCTTGAAGCCTTTATTATTCAAGAGGCGAAGTATGCTGATGAGGGACAATACCAGGCATGGTATGAATTATGGGCAGAGGACGCCGTTTATTGGGTGCCGCGCAAAGATGGTGACGATCCAGCGAAAAAGGCATCACATTTATACGATAATTATTCGAGGCTAACAACAAGGGTTAAGCAACTCAATACCGGTAACCGATTTAGCCAAGTACCTATTTCCGGTATGCGTCGTGTCATCTCAAATTACGAGTTCTTTAACGACAATGATGACAAGTTTAGGGTAGAGGCAAATTTCTATTTACCAGAATATTCTATTCAATCGGTACATAGTTTTAGGATATGGTCTGGTCGGTATACATATATCCTTAGCCGAAAAGGAGATAGCTTTCAAATACACTTAAAGAAAGTTAATTTAGTGAATGGGCTTGAACCTATACCAACACTGTCTTTCTTAATTTAGACTGATGAGCAGGAAGCCTTTATCAGCCGTTACCGGCATTGGGATGACTGAGTTGCGTCGCGATTACACGGTGGCTTCATGGGAGTTAGCCGTTGAAGCAATTGGTATGGCGATTAGCGATGCAGGCTTAAAGCATCACGATATTGATGGATTGCTGATTAATAAAAGCCCAATTGAAGATTTATCGGCAATGCCGATGGACCTTCAGGATTATGCTGGCCTTAGGGATTTAAGTTTGCTGAATGTTGTTGAAGCAGAGGGTAGCTCAATGGTCCAGACACTACAGCAAGCAACGATGGCGATTCAATCTGGCTTGGCTAAAAAAGTGGTGTGTGTGTTTGCAGATACCCCTTTGCAACCAGGTGGTTCTGCCGCAGAATCCTTTGCAATCGCAATGCCGATGATGGGTAAATTGGGAACCGAGGTCGCAAATGGTTTTTACAGCGCGATAGCCGCGTATGCAATGGCTGCCCAACGATATTTAGCGGTATACAACAGAACAACTGATGATCTTGCAGCAGTAGCAATTGCAAACCGAGAATGGGCAAGGCTTAATCCGCTAGCTAAAATAAAAAAACCGATGACGATGGCAGATCATCATGCATCACCGTGGCTCGTTGAACCACTACGGATGCTGGATTGTGCTTACCCTGTCAATGGGGCAATTGCTGTGGTGGTCAGTGATGTAGAAACCGCAAAAGCGGCCAAAGAATACCCCGCTTATATCTATGGAATGGGGCAAGGTCATAAAGGTAATACCAATCGCCGTGGTTATCAGCCCGAAATAGAAACGGGTGCAAAAATGGCTGCACAAACAGCGTTTAAGATGGCAGGTGTCACGGTAGATGATATTGATGCCTGTGAATTTTATGATGCGTTTAGTATTTCCACCTTAATAAATTTAGAAATGTACGGTTTTTGCGAACCAGGAAAGGCGGCACAATTTATTGCAGAAGAAGGTATCGGTCCGGGTGAGCAATTACCCGTTAATACTGGCGGGGGGCATCTATCTGGCTATTATATGCAAGGCGCGACAGCGGTCTCAGAAGCTGTCATGCAATTGCATAACCGTGCAGAAGGTCGCCAATTAAATACACTCAACAATATGTTAGTCACTGGCTATGGTGGACGGATGCAGTTCCATGCGGCGTTAGTTATGGGGCGATAGGAGGCACGATGGAATATCCAAAAGAAGATATTATTTGGCCAACGGTAGTTGATATTGCAAAACCTTATTATGAGGCAATGCAGCAACATAAGTTACTTATTCAGCATTGTTCGTCCTGCCAAACCAGTCTACCACCTGCACAAAAAGTGTGTGATGAGTGTGGTGGCAATGAACTCGAATGGTTTGAGGCTAAGGGCACGGGGGTTATATATAGTTACGTGGTTTTTCACCGTAGTTTTCACCCCTATTACGATGACAAAATACCTTATACAGTGGCCTTAGTTGAATTAACGGAAGGTCCACGAGTTATGGGCCATATAGTAGCGAGTGATGGGCAGCCATATCAAGTTGGTACAGCGGTGAGAGCACACTTTAAAAAAATAGATAAAAAAAACGAGTTGCTTTATTTTAAATTAGATGGGGAGGAGCATTAATTGACAACATTAGTTAGAGATTACCTGGTTCGTGCAGCGAAAGCGATGCCAAAAAGAATAGCTTTTTATGAAGGAGAAAGGTCTATCGATTGGGCTACGCTAAATGAGCGGGCGTGTCGGTTTGCAAAAGCCTTACAAACCAAAAATATTGGCAAGGGCGATGTGGTCGCTATTTTGTCTCACGAGCACATTGAAGTTTATGAGGCTTTTCATGCCTGCTTAAAATTAGGTGCGCCACGGGTCGGTGTTAACTGGCGCTATTCTCCTAAAGAAATGTTGTATGTCATCCATAACTCAAAAGCGAAAGTAGTATTAGTACAAGCTAACTGTGTGCCATTGATGGGCGATGTTGCCGAGCAATTGATATCCGAAGGTGTTTTATTGATTGGTTATGGTGGAGATCACAACCTGCCTTATGACTATCAAGAGTTGTTGGCAAAAAGTGATGGTAAGGTTGACCTGCCCGTACTTGAAAACGATGACTTGGCAGCCATCAGTTATACATCGGGTACCACAGGTTCGCCAAAAGGCGTGCTTTTATCCCAGCATGCGCTTAAAGACGCGATGATAAATACGGTGTTAAATATGGGGCTCACGCCAGATGATGTATGGTATGCCCCCACGTCATCGGCTTGGATTACCTTTGTACTCATAACAATGAATACGGTTAATGGGATGACAGCGGTGCTTCCAGAGGGTGACTTTAATGTTGATCAATACTTTGAACATATTAATAAGCGGAAAGTAACGGTGACTATTATGGTGCCATTGATGATGCGCCGGATGATTCAAATCATGCAAGAAACGGACATTAAAATCCCATCCGTGCGACTAATAACCTATGGTTCATCACCAACAACGCCACAGTTAATCCGTAAAGCTGCTGAGACCTTCAACTGTGATTTAATGCAAATGTATGGCGTTACCGAAACCACAGGTGGTTGGATTTGTTTTATGAGACCAGAAGATACTGAAAGAGGTCTAAATGGTGAGGACCATCTTCTTCGTTCATGCGGTCGGCCAGCATTACATTTTGATATAGAAATTCGTGATGATAATGGCGTCGCTTTAGAGCCAAATACTAGCGGTGAAATTTGGTTAAAATCTGATACCTTAATGAGTGGTTACTTGGATTTAGAGGAGCAAACCAAAGAAGTGCTTAACAAGGGTTGGCTCAGAACTAATGATTTAGGCTATCTAGACGATGAGGGCTTTCTTTACCTAACGGATCGTAAAAATAACCTTATTATTACTGGCTCGGCTAATGTTTTTCCAAGCATGGTTGAAAATGTTTTAGATGAACATCCTAATGTTGCTGAAGTAGGTGTTATTGGTGTGCCACACCCTGAATGGGATGAGGCGGTGGTCGCGTTAATTATTGCCAAAGATAAAGCTGCGTTTGATTGCGATGAAATGGTTGCATTTAGTAAAGCAAGAATGGCAAAGTTTGAAGTGCCCAAACATATCGTGCTAGTAGACGAGTTGCCAAAAGGCTTGACGGGGAAAATGCTTAAAAAAGATATGCAAGCGATGTTTAAAGATGGTCGTCTGTCGGTGCCATGGGATTTGGCTTAGGAAATATCTGCAATTAGTAATTTGGTAAGAAGCTTGTCAGCTAACTGAAACAAGGCTGTCATTTTTGAGTGTTAATGTTTGCGATATATTTTATTGCGAATAATTACACATATGCCTGACACTGATGTCTTCTATACTGCGCTTGCTCTATTATCCTTTTTCTTTTTAATAAAAGCTTCTACACGACTGAAGCTTTCTAGGGCTAAGCACCCCTCTGTTCGAGGACATTCAAAATGGGCTAGGCGAGTTGCCAAATGGGTTCCTTATTTTTCTTACGATGAAGAGGCATTCTTTAGTAGCGATGAAGCTCCAATAGCTGTCGTTAATCAACGAAAAAAGGGTTTTAAGCAGCTAAGTGAAAGCTTAGCCTGCCATTCGCCAAAATCTACCGGATTTTATGCCAGTATAGAAGACAGTGTATCGGATGTACGCTTTACTAATTTATACCGGGTTCCCTATCCGTATCGTAACTACCTTGGTCAGCATATAAAACCGGCCTCAATTGTCACTGAGTCCTCAGGCATTATGCTGAAGGATCTCGATGGTCGCTGGGGAGTTGACCTGAGCGGCTCCTATGGGGTGAATGTTTTCGGCTACGACTTTTATAAGTCTTGCTTGAGAAAAGGGTTCGAAAACGCACAAAACCTTGGCCCTGTCTTGGGGCCTTATCACCCAATAATTAAAAATAATGTTGAAGAATTGAAGCGAATATCTGGTCTTGATGAGGTGTCGTTTCATATGTCTGGTACAGAAGCAGTTATGCAAGCGGTACGCTTGGCTCGTTATCATACCGGTAAGCGATATTTAGTTAGATTCTGTGGTGCTTATCATGGCTGGTGGGATGGGGTTCAGCCAGGCATTGGCAACCAACGTAAAACTAATGATGTTTATACATTACGTGATATGAGTGAACGTACGTTGAGTATTTTACGAACACGACGTGACATTGCCTGTGTGTTGGTTAATCCGTTGCAAGGGCTGCATCCAAATTCAGATGCCTCAAGTGACGCTATGTTGGTTAATAGCGAAAGAGCGGCGGCCTTTGATAAGACAGCGTATAGCGAGTGGTTACAAAAACTTCAGCAAGTGTGTAAAGAGCGCTCCATTGTATTAATTTTTGATGAGGTATTTACCGGGTTTAGGCTCTCTCATAAAGGCGCGCAAGGTTTTTTTGCTGTGCAGGCCGATTTGGTTACTTATGGTAAGACCGTAGGTGGCGGTTTACCGGTGGGTGTTTTATGTGGCAGGCATCATTTAATGCAGCGTTTTAAAGAAGATCGGCCGGCGAATGTGTCTTTTGCGCGTGGCACGTTTAACTCACACCCGTACGTTATGACCAGTATGGATGCTTTTTTACAAGCACTGCAAACAGAAGAGATTCAACGCTCATATCAAGTGCTAGAGCAGGTCTGGAACGATAGAGTGCAGCAGATGAACCAAGCATTAAAGGAAGCGAATGTGCCAGTCAAAATGGTCAACCTCAGCTCTATTCTCACTGTTTTATATACCCAACCGAGTCGCTATAACTGGATGTACCAGTATTACCTCAGGGAGGAAGGCATCCTGCTTAGCTGGATTGGAACAGGCAGGCTGATTATGAGCCATAACTTTACTGATGAGGAATTCGCTGAGGTGATTAAACACTTCATATCGGCTGGCCTAAAGATGAAAAAAGATGGCTGGTGGTGGCAGCATTCGGCATTAACGAATAAATGGATAAAAAGGCGGATGTTGAAGGATATGGTGAAATCGGTATCAGCAAAAAGGTTAGTGAAAGAGGCGAAGCGATGATTGACTTTACATCGAATGCGGTTATTAGTGATTTTCGCCAGTCATTAAAAGATGAGTTTGGGGAGTATCTGCGTACAGCACAAGAAGGCTTGGATTACGAAAACTGTCTGAAGATTGATTTTCACTGTCATGATCACAATAGTGATGTGCCCGATGAACTTTGGGGAAGAATCCTTGGCTTACCAGAAACATGGCTTAAGACGGATAACTTGGTTAAATGTTTACATAAAAATGATTGCGACGTTGTGACGATAACCAATCATAATAATGCTCGGTCATGTTGGGAGTTAATTGCTGAGGGTAAGGATGTGCTGGTGGGTACTGAGTTCACCTGCTATTTTCCTGAATATAATTTATTTGTTCATGTGTTAGCGTATGGTTTTAATGCAGAGCAAGAAAAACACCTTAATAAAACACGCGAAAATATTTACCAATTTTTAAAATTCGCAGCTGCTCAAAATATACCCGTTATATTGCCTCACCCGCTTTATTTGTATACACGTGATAACAATATCGATCAGGCTTTATTCGAGAAATTAGCGGTCATATTTCAGCGTTATGAAGTGCTCAATGGTCAACGAGATTTATGGCAAAGTGTTTTAACCTTAAATTGGGTAAAAACGTTAACGCCTGAAAAAATCAATTTGTATGCTGAAAAGCACGGCTTAACGCCCAGTGACTTTGCTGTTGACCCTGACAAACCCAAAGTATTAACGGGTGGCTCGGATGATCATATGGGGGTGTTTGCAGGCGAATGTGGGTCGTACCTCTATGTGCCAAATTTAGCGCAGCGCTTGAAAACAGAAAAACCTTCAGCGTTAGCCTTAGAGGCGTTAATTGAGGGCCGTGTCGTGCCATTTGGTTATGTGGAAGAAAATCAAAAACTGAATATCGCCTTGTTGGACTACTTTGTACAAGCCGCCGTTAAAATAGAAGACCCCGGCTTACTTAGACTGTTTTTTCACCGAGGAGAAACATCAGATAAAGTAGCCTGCTTTATTATTGCGAACTTATTGTTGGAGCTAAAAAAGAGTAAGCACGCTCAGAATTTTTTTAAATTTATCCATAAGGCACTACAAGGTAAAAAACCAGGTAAACTGCTGTCTTGGAAGGTAAAAAAAGATTATAAATTTTGTATCGAGCATTTAACGCGTATTGCAGATAGTAAAAACGGTTCGCCGAATGTTTTTGTGAATACAGTCAATAGCTCCGTTCAGGTGCTCTATAAAAAACTGAGTTTATTAATTGTACAGAGGCTAAAGACGTCATCGGTTGGATCGGGTAAGCAGTTAAGCAGCTTTTCTACCGCGGATCTGACCAGTAAGTTTGAAATTCCCAGCCAGCTAACGGCGCTGTTTTATAAAGACAAACCCCAGCAAGATTCCATCAGCAATATTAATATTGGTGAGCTATTAGACCATCTATCGTTTCCTATGTTGGTGAGTATGGTTCTCTTTAGTGCAACATTTGCTAGTACACGGTTGTTATACCAAAACAGATCATTCCTTAATGACTTCTCAGAGCGTTTAGGGTGTAACCAACACCCTAAACGTGCGCTTTATTTAACCGATACGCTCAGAGATAAAAACGGTGTTTCTAATTCATTGTCAGCCAAACTTAAGGAAATTCAGCAGTCAGACTTGCCAATTGATTTTCTTGTTTGTAGTACTGATATTGAAGAAGAGGCACATTTATATGTCGTTGAGCCAATAACAACGTTTAGTGTTGGGAAGTTTGGTGAGCAAGAACTTAGAGTGCCTGATTATCTTGAAGTGGCGAAGGTGTTTTATGAAGGGGGTTATGATCGAATTGTTTGTTCAACCGAAGGCCCTATGGCGATTGTTGCACTGGTACTTAAGCATATGTTCAATGTGCCGGCATTCTTTTTTATGCACACTGACTGGGTCGAGTTTATTAAAAATACCACAGACCTAACGCAACATGAATTAGATAGAGTTAGGCGTGCACTTCGCTTCTTTTATAAGCAATTTGAAGGCGTTTTTGTGCTTAACACGGAGCATCAGTCATGGCTCACTGGGCACCATATGCAATTAGAAGAAAGTCGGGTGCACTTAACTGCACATCACGTCGGGAAATTTGATGATATGCAAGTCATGCCATTGAGAAAAGAAGAGCTGTTTAACGATGCCAACAGTGAAACACCGGTGCTGCTTTTTGCCAGCCGCTTAAGCAAAGAAAAGGGCATATTCGATTTGCCGTTTATTTATCAAGAACTGAAAAAAAGGCTGCCAGATATTCGCTTTGTGATAGCCGGGTCTGGGCCAGATGAAGACGAATTAAAGGCTCAAATGCCAGAGGCAAATTTCCTTGGGTGGGTGGATAAGCAAACAATGGCAGCTGCTTATGCAGGGCTTGATTTAAAAGTGTTCCCATCACGTTTTGATACGTTTGGAAATGTTGTTTTAGAAGCATTTACCCAAGGCATGCCAGTGATTGCATACAATACAAAAGGCCCCAAAGATATTATTGAAGATGGAATTAATGGATTTTTGGTTGAAGATAAGCAGCAAATGGTTGAGCAAATAGAGCAGTTTTTTTCAAGCAATGTTAATAAAGCGGCGATGCGAGAAAATGCCCTTAATAGATGTCAGCAATATCAAGCGGAGCCAATAATGGCTGAATTTATGACAAACCTCGGCCTTAACGATTAATAAAAAAGTGAATGTCGTTGAAGGTTAGTGCGGCTTGAGACAGATGATTTCTAGGCTAACGCGAATGGAACGGTTAAATTTCTTATTAACAAACCGTATACCCCGTAAACTTTTCACTCACCTAATGGGTTGGTACAGCAAGATACAAAGCCCAACGCTAACAAGCTTATCCATCAGTATTTGGCGTATTTTTTCACCCGATTTGGACTTTTCCGAAGCAAAAAAACATAGCTTTAATTCATTGCATGAGTGCTTTATTCGCCAACTAAAAGAAGGGGTAAGGCCGATAGATACGTACAAAGGAGGCGTTGTTAGCCCTTGTGATGGCATTGTTGGTAGTCATGGCAAGATCGATAATGGGGTGGTCTACCAGGCGAAGGGTTTTCCCTATCACGTTGCCGATTTAATTCCGGATAAGGCGCTGCAGAAACGGCTACAAAATGGCTGTTATGTAACGTTAAGGCTAACCTCAACGATGTATCATCGTTTTCATGCACCCATCGATTGTGAGGTAGATAAGGTTACATATATCTCGGGTGACACATGGAATGTAAACCCAATTGCTCTGACCCGGATTAAGAACTTATTTTGTAAAAATGAGCGAGCGTTTATAGAGTTAAAAACAGGGCACAAAGATGAGTGTCTTGTGCTGGTGCCCGTTGCAGCTATTTTGGTGGCTAGCATGCAGTTTCACTGTTTAGCAGCCCCCCTGAATCTTCGCTATAAAGGACCTAATGTCTTGCCTTGCTCAGCCCTTTATAACAAAGGGGATGAGATGGGTTATTTTGAACATGGCTCAACTATTTTAGTTTTTGCCTCCAGCGAATTTGTAATAAACGAAGGCATTAGACAGGGCGAGTGTATAAAAATGGGTTCGCCGCTGTTACATAAAGCTACGTTTCGATAGTAATTAAAAGCTATTACAGTTCGCTAAACGGTCATGAGGGTGACATGCTAATGTCATATAAAGACGGCAAGCTGGTGTAAATTAATGATTGGAATTTCACCATGGGTTTTTTTGAAGAGCTACGTCAACAGCGCTGGGATGATCACCGTTACTATCATCATAATAGGGTAAACCAAGCGCTACATCTTTTTAGTGCAATGAGTTTTCTACTTAGTTATTACTACTTGTTTAAAGACCCAGTTGTTGCGGTTATGGTTGGTTGGTTAATTGCAATGGTGTTAAGGCAGATAGGGCACTTCTTTTTTGAACCTAAAACCTATGATGATGTTAATAACGCTTCACATGAATACAAAGAGAAAGTGAAGGTGGGTTATAACCTACATCGTAAAATAATTTTATTGAGTGTTTGGCTGCTGTCGCCTCTATTTTTATTGATAAGCCCTAGTTTTTTCGGCTTATTTGAACACGCCTCATCGAGCTATGATTATTTATACAACACCTCAATTCTTTGGTTGATTGTTGGTATTGGCGCTATTTTATTTAGAACGATTCATTTGTTTTTTATTATGGGCGTTCAATCCGGTTTGGTCTGGTGTAGTAAAATTATGACAGACCCGCTTCACGACATTTATATCTATTACAAATCACCGTACCTTTTATTAAAGGGCGATATGTATGATGAAATGAGTGATTGGTATGATGAAGATTTACAGGGCAGTCTAAAGAAAAATGGCCGTGTGGGCTAGCGAATGAAAATAGCGATAGCAGGTGCAGGCTATGTAGGCATATCGTTAGCTCTGCTACTGTCACAACGTAATCAGGTTGTTATTTTTGATATTTCAGCAGAGAGAATTGCTTTATTAAAACAGAAAAAATCGCCTATAGACGATTCAGACGTTAAGCAGTTTTTAAAGGATGACAGTCTTTCCTTGGTGGCTACCAACGATCAATATGAGGCGTATAACGAGGCTGATTATGTCATTATTGCCACGCCCACCAATTACAATGTGGATACCAATGCTTTTGATACCTCTTCTATAGAAACGGTTGTTGGCGATGTTTTGAGCATTAACCCTGAGGCTGTGATGGTTATTAAGTCAACGATTCCAGTTGGCTATACCTATAAAGTAAGGGAGCAATACGGTACAAAAAACATACTGTTTTCGCCGGAGTTTTTACGCGAAGGAAAAGCACTGCATGACAATTTGTACCCTTCTCGCATTATTGTTGGTGAAAAATCAGAGCGAGCAAGAGTGTTTGCTAAGCTGTTGGTGGATGGTGCAAAACTGCCGGCTGATGAAATACCGATATTATATACACACTCAACGGAGGCCGAAGGGGTTAAGCTGTTTTCAAACACGTACCTTGCAATGCGGGTTGCCTACTTTAATGAACTCGATAGCTATTGCGAGTTACATCAATTAGATACGCGTCAGGTGATTGAGGGCGTTGGTCTAGACCCAAGGATTGGTAAGCATTACAACAACCCGTCATTCGGTTATGGTGGTTATTGCTTACCTAAAGATACCAAGCAATTATTATCAAACTATCAACAAGTGCCGAATAATTTAATTAAAGCCATTGTTGATGCCAACAATACGCGTAAGGACTTTATTGCCGAGCAAATTATAAAAACCCAGCCAAAGGTAGTGGGTATCTATAGGCTTATTATGAAGCAAGGCTCCGATAACGTTCGTTCTTCAGCCGTGCAGGGTATTATGAAGCGTATTAAAGCCAAAGGCATTGAGGTGATTGTTTATGAGCCAGTGCTGGAGGGGACGAGTTTTTTTAATTCGCCGGTCATGAGCAATTTGGATTCTTTTAAAAGCCAAGCGGATCTTATTGTCGCCAATCGATTATCAAATGATTTACACGATGTGCTGTGCAAAGTGTATACAAGGGATTTATTTGGTAATGATGCATAGGTGAGAGCAGAATCGTTGCAGCCAATATAAGCTTATTTATAACGCACAGTTCTTTCAAATAAAATTAAGCACAGGTAGCTTGCCGAACCGTATAGTTGCGGGTAAGTTGCCTGCTTCAATTGATCAAAAACGCAAAGGGTTTGGAGCTAATATTGGTTTTCGCTGAGAAGAGGCTCTTTTTTATGAAAGAGCCGATAAAAAGCTGGCTACGTACTCTATGAGTAAATACATATCAGCTATTTATCGGCAAGTATGACGGTTTTAGTTGTATTGAGCGTCTTCCATAAAGGCTTCTATCCACATTTTGCATAGTGGTGAGCGAACAATGTCTTCAACTTGAAACTCTATAATAGGAACAGGTAAGTTTAATTTGTTGATCAGTTGTAGAACTTTGTGTAAGCCATTGGAGCCCATGATGTCAGATTGCATAATATCGCCATTGATGATGACTCGTGAATTGTCGCCAACACGGGTAACAAACATTTCCATTTCTTTCGGACTAGTATTTTGTGCTTCATCTAAAATAACAAATGCATCATTAAACGATCGTCCGCGCATGGTTTCAAAAGGGGCTATTTCTAAGTTGCCGTTTTTAAGCATGGTGTCATAGGTTCCGTCGCCTAATTGCTGCCGAATAACATCGGTAAATGGGGCCACCCAAGGCGCCATTTTTTCAGTTAACGTGCCAGGGAAAAACCCCAGTGACTCCGATGCAGATACATTAGGCCGTGTTAAGACAATTTTGTTAATTTCGCCATCAAAATACATACGTGAAGCTAGCGTAGCCGCTATGTATGTTTTACCTGTACCGGCGGGGCCCATCACGCAAACCATATCATTTTCAAAAATGGCTCGAATATACTCTTTCTGGGTGAAATTTTTAGCCAATATTTCCGGGCGGTTATCAACGACATAGAACTTCTCCTTTTTACGACGGGCGCTCATAAAGTTATCTCCAGATCATTTAGGGGGGGTAAAGCGAGTGATGATTAAGTATTAGGTCGAAAATAAGTAGATGGCTTGCTACAACACATATGAAAATACTAAGTAAGCTGAAGAGAGCGATTAATGCACTCTTATCCATATTGTTTAAGCTTATTAGACTTATATGCCTGACTGTATTTTTCTTTGGTCTATTAAATACGCCGTGATGGCTTATCGGTTGAGGCTTGTTATCTGCGCGCAAGTTTTTAGCAAAGGTGGCACTGTGAGCTAATGATGAGGGAGCATTAGCGACCAATGTCATCGACCTTGGTTTTTTTGAGTTTTGCTACTACCTGACGCAATCACGCTATTCATTCGAACAATCCCTGAAGCCAGTATTAAACTTAAATAGCTAATGTAGTGATGTTTTATCACAGTTCTTTAAAGCTGTATAGCCGTCATGACGGTTGATTTTGGGCTTATTTAGCTTGAAGGCTTTTTTTGCTAGACTAAGAAATAAGCATGGTCAGCTTTAGTATGGGTATTCTAAGCATTATTCTTGATATTTTACTGAGTAAGCATATAGAGCAGCCGTTAAACTGCACGATTAGTAACGAATATAAAATTGAGATATCAAGATGATGAAAGCATGTACAGCGGTATTGCCCAGTAAAAAACTAGTTTGGTTGATGCTTATTGTCTTCAGTCTTCTTTTGGAATCGGTTGCGTTAATTTATCAGTATGTTTTGGATTACCCTCCTTGCGTTGTGTGTATTCAAATACGAATTTTACTTGTTGCGATGATTGTCATTTCGTTAATAGGGCTGTTATTAAGGGCTTATATGTTTTCACGCTTTGTTAGTTTATTGGCCTTGTTAGCTGTGTGTGGTGTTTCTATCGAGCGCTCTTGGATGTTATTGGGCACAGAGCGGGGCTTTATTTTTGGCAGCTGTGGTTTTGATTTAGGCTTGCCAGCTTGGTTAGCGCTTGATGAATGGCTGCCGTTTGTTTTTAAAGTACAAACGACATGTAGTTATACACCTGAAATAGCGTTTGGCATTACGATGGCGGAAGCCTTATTGGCCTTTTTTAGTGTGATGGCCTTATTTATTGTTTATTTATTATTTGTTATTGCGAAACCAGCTGAATAGGGCTTTATCAACAATAGTGTATCGTTTAGAGCAATATTGCGATGCTAAGCAACAAGGGTATCGATACTACAACGGCAACATTGCTTGCTAGATAAAGTGGGTGTTTACCAATGCACTCTTTATGTTTTATCGCACCATATAAAGCAACGCATGCCAGTGGCATAGGCGTTAAGGCAATCCAACTTTGGCTGGGCAAATAACCAATCAAAACATTAGCAGTAATTATTAACATTGTTAAAAGTGTGAATAAACCGTAAATAAAATTACTTAGGTTAAAGCCGTAGGCAATTGGAAAGTGGTTGCGCCCTATTTGAGCATCGGCTTGTATATCGGGGTATTGATTAAGCAGTAATAGGTTATTAGCGAGTAAAAAAGGAATTACGCCAATGACAAAGCTTTTAGCCAAATATTCGCCGGTTAATACAAACTGGGTGCCCACGACCATCAAAATGCCAAAGCCTATCCCCGGTGTGAGGAGGCAAATGATGGGGCGTTTATTGATGTATTGAGTATATGTCAGTATTAAGCCTATTCCAATCAGCCCGATCGGCAATAATCGAATGCCACAGTGCGAGAGGAAAAAACAGCCGATCAAAGTGGTTAGAAGGAGAGAAAAAATGCCAATATAGAAGACCATATTGGCATTGTCAGGGTGTTGAGGTAAGGCACCACTGCCACCTGAAAAAGGTGTTTTTATCGTGATTGAATCTAGCCCGCTTTTGAAATCAAAATATTCATTAAGGGTGTTGACGCTGATGTGGGCCAATAAAGCGCCGGTTAGTGCCAGCAACAGAATGGGAATGCTAATGTCTGGCTGGCTAGAGATCGCAATACTGGCTCCTAGGAACACACAAGCCATCGTTAAAATCAAGAACGGCAACCTCATCGATAAAGTGGCGACGGCGAGCATCATGGATTAAGAATGCTAAATTAGACGCAAGATTTTACAACACCACCATCAACGCGTACGGCAGCGCCGGTGGTTGCCGAGGCTAACGGGCTGCATAAATAGGTGACCATGTTGGCGACTTCTTGTGTATCAGCAAAACGTTTGATCAGTGACGAAGGCCGCATAGATTGGAAAAACTCTTTTTCGAATGCTTCAAACTCTTGACCGCCGCTGACCTGATCGACAAATTCAACGACACCTTCCGAACGTGTAGGGCCAGGTAACACGGCGTTAACAGTAATGCCAGTACCTGCACACGTTTCAGCTAAGCCGCGTGAAACAGCCAGTTGGGCTGTTTTGGTGGTGCCGTAATGAATCATTTCTTGCGGAATTTGTATGGCACTTTCGCTACTAATAAAGATAATTCGGCCCCAGTCTTTTTCTCGCATATAGGGTAAATATGCACGTGACAGTCTGACACCGCTAAGTACGTTAACGTTAAAAAACCGTTCCCAGTCCTCATCAGGAATATCCATAAAGTCTTTTGGCTCGAAAATACCTAGGGCGTTGACTAAAATATCTATGTGAGGGTGCTCGGCGGTTAGTTGATCACAGCCTTTGCTGGTTGAAAGGTCAGCGCTTATATATTCAACCTGTGCTTGCGGATATTCAGACAGAATTTTTTCTTTAGCTGTGACCAATTTGGCCTCATTTCTGCCGTTAATGATAACCTTTGCGCCTTCTGCCGCGAGCGTTTTAGCGATGGCAAAACCAATGCCCTGGCTAGAACCTGAAACGAGGGCTTTTTTATCGTTAATTTGTAAATCCATTATGTGTTTTCTCCAAGAGTTTTTGCTTTTTCCTTTGCTATCGCAATAGCGCTATTCACCGAGTCTGGGTCGGCCAGTGTAGGTTCTATTAGCACACTTTTTATTTCCCTAAAGCCAATAAAGCCTAAAGCCATTTCTAGGTAAGTTTTTTGAAAATCCATGCCCTTCGCCTCAGGAGTGCTGTATTCGCCACCACGAGAATAAATGGCGGTAACCGGTTTTCCTGTCACTAACCCAAAGAAGCCGGTCTCGGGGTTAACGCTAAAAGTAAGGCCAGGTTGAGTGATGATATCAATATAGTGTTTTAACTTATAGGGGATGGAAAAATTCCACATAGGAACGCTAAGCAAGTAGCAGTCAGCGTTTTTAAATTGCTCAATAAGCGTAACGATCTGTTGCCATGCAAGGGCCTCAGCTTCATTGGGGTTTTGGCCGTGTAAGACACTGTATTTGGCATTCAGGCGATCGCCATCAAACTCAGGCAAGTTCATATCCCAAATATTTAAGGTGGTAACAGTATTGTCTGCTGAAACTGATTTAAAGGCACGAATGTATGTATTCGCAACATCAGTAGAACTTGAGCGGTCACCGCGTGGTGATGCTTGAATATAAAGTAGTTTGCTCATGGTGTCCTCGTAAATTATTGAGTTGATATTTACCCTAACATCCCTTTACGAAGCTGTGAATTTTTTCATATTAGATGAAGCTAATTTGCGACGGGGTTTACAAAATTTATTTCAGTCGAACGATTAAAAATCTCAGAAATAGCATGGTGTTATAGGTAAAAATTAGATGACTGAAAATATAGCTTGCCAATAGAAAATTTTCATAGACAGCCACGAAGCATTATGATTTACTAATTAACGTTCGTTAGAATTTTGCGGGTAAACATAAACCCCACCTTCATAGGTCGGAGAAACTTCGGAGAAAGAGAATGGGAAATGCAAGTGTTATGGCGATACCGCCACTGGGCTCACATGAACTTGGTACGGAAGCTATTCCGTCCGATCATTATTCGTCGCAAGCCTTTTTTGAGCAGGAAAAGGAAAACATATTTAAGAAAACATGGTTGATGGCAGGCAGAGAAAGTGATGTTGCCGAGCATGGCGATTATATTACTTATTTTATTGATGCCTTAGAAGTCTCCATCATCATCACTCGAGATAAGCATGGGCAAGTGAACGCTTTTTATAATGCGTGTACACACCGAGGGGCGCATGTTTTGACTGAACCATGCGGTAAAGCAAAATTTATGACCTGTGGCTTTCATGGCTGGGTCTTTGACGCTGAAGGTCAGTTAGCAGACGTGCCGGGTGAAGATCTTTTTGGTGACTTTAATAAAAGTAAATTGGGCCTTAAGCCAGTATCTGTTGATGTATGGGGTGGGTTTGTTTTTATTAACCTTGACCCCAAGCCAAGTGTTCCTCTGAAAGAGTACCTACAGCCGCTTAATGAGTCTTTTGACAAGTACCTAGGCAATAAAGATTGGACGTGGAGCTATGGCTGGCGCTCTACATTTAATGCCAACTGGAAATTATTGGTGGATGCACAAATCGAAGGCTACCACGTTGATCAGACACACCGTAATACCATCGCGGGTGCTATCCCGGGTACTTATGCGCCAGCTGATGTTTATCCAGACAGTATTGGCGTGCCGGCAAGAGTTTGTGCATACCGGCCGGAGGAAATGATGGGTATACAAACAGACGTTGCTCTATTGTCGGCCAAGCACGGAGCCACTTCTTTGTACACAAAGTCTGAAAATGAGTTTAGCGCAGATGATGGCGCGGGTGTTTTAAATGATGATCATCCGTTGTGGATTTTTGATGCTTATTTATTATTTCCTAATGTCGTTTTATTTATCCAGAAAGGCCAAATTCTAGTTCAAAGAACGCTGCCTATTTCGCCCGATAAGTGTCTTTGGGAAGTAGATTTCTTCCACACCGGTGAAATAGAAAACTTTGGCCAATTGTTCAATTCTGAACAAGGTCGTATTCAGATTAGGGATGTATTAACCGAAGACTTGTACACGGCTGAAGGCATTCAGATGAACTTTAATGCAGGCATCATAAAAGAGATCCATATTAATAGGCAGGAAATCCCTATTCGTGCTTATTACCATCGTCTTATGAGCGCAATGAAAGGAACAGGAGAATAAAATGAGCAACGCGATAGCACGCCCAGATACCAGTGATATTGAGGCTGAAATAAACAAATGGGCGCTTCCAACCACAGAAGATAGGCTGGTAAAGCGAATGAATAGCACAATGGATGAGATTAATTCATTCCATTATGCAATGTTACCAAAGCTGCCTGCGATCATTGATTACTTAAACCAATTTAAATTGGCTGACTTATCAGAAGAGGACCTTAAGCTATCAAGAGCAGCTCTTGCCATGTGTGAGGTTGATAATGCGGTGTATAAATGGAAAGCACCGATTTTAAACACCGGCATCGATACGTTGAGAATGGTTAAAAAGTCAGGCTTTAGCGACAGGGTTATCTTATGAGCGGTCGTCTAGCAGGAAAGGTTGCTTTAATAACAGGTACCGCAGGTGGTCAGGGCCGTGCAGCGGCAGAAATGTTTGCCGCACAAGGCGCAAAAATTGTTGGCTGTGACGTAAAAGAAGGCGAGCACGAGGAAACAGTTCGCCGGGTTGTTGATGCGGGTGGTGAAATGGTCAGCCGTGTTGTTGATTTAGGCGACGAAGATCAAGTAAAAAGCTGGATAGATTTTGCAGTAGAAAGCTACGGTGATTTTGATATTTTATATAACAATGCGTCCGCCGTACGTTATGGCAAGATTGATGAATTTTCAACCGAAGACTGGCACTGGCTAGTTCGTAATGAGCTGGATTTGGTGTATTACGCGATCAAACATGCCTTTCCAATTATGAAACGCCGAGGGGGTGGCAGTATTGTCAATACTGCGTCTGCCGCAGGTGTTATTGGGTCTACTTTTGCAGGTCATATCCATCAGTTTGCACATTCCATGACAAAAGGCGGGGTGATTGCGATGACGCGAACATTAGCGGCAGAGTTTGCCGATGCCAAAATACGCGTTAATAGTATTTCCCCAGGATTAATTGAAACCCCCGCATTTGCTGTTTTCCCAGATAAAGCGCTGTTGAAGAAAATGATCGATGACATTATGAAACTACAGCTGATGGATGTATTAGGGCAGCCTGAAGATATTGCTTATTGCGCACTCTATTTGGCCTCAGAAGAATCCCGCTTCGCGACGGGGCAAAATTTTTGTATCGATGGTGGCCTCACGGCTATTTAATTAAACAATCACATAAGGAATGAACATGATTAAGCTTTATCATATAGAAGCTGAAGGGGATCCCTTCGGTGGCTCACGAAACGGTTGTAAAGCCGTTATTGCATTAGAAGAAATTGGTGTGGGTTATGAAATCAATGCATTAGATCGGATGGCTGATTGTCGACCTACCGATGCGCCTTACCGACAAATAAATCCAAATGGTGTCACACCCACGATAGATGATAATGGTTTTATTCTTTGGGAGTCAGGCGCTATTCTTCAGTATCTAGCCGATGCAAATCCATCATCTGGCTTATTACCAACAGATTTAAAAGAACGTGCCAAAGTTCTACAGTGGGTAGCGTGGGAAGGAGCATCCTTTGCGCCGGCTTTACTCAACTTCTTTTTCGCCATGACCGCGCCTGAGCCAGATGAAGCAACTGTTGCCAGTACCAAAGAAGCTTTCCTAAGCACGTTAGATATCCTAAATAAGCAATTAGCAGGGCAAGACTATATCTGTGGTTATTACTCCATTGCCGATATCGCTATTGGCGCGATTACCTCGCTATCTTTTCTTCTTGGTCTTGATTTATCACCCTACCCGAACATTTTATCTTGGTTAGCTCGTTTGCGTGAAAAACCATCTTGGCAAGCAGCGCCAGCGGTAATGTCGGATATGGAGGCTGGTAAAGAACAAATTGGTTAATAGTCAATTCGAGTGCTTAGCCAAGGTATAGCGCTTAGGGAGGATAAGAGATGAGTAAGTTTGATTACAATAAATTAATAGATAATGAAGCAGCGCTGCAATCACGCAGTATTTTTTGGGAACCAGAGATTTATCAAGAAGAGCTAAAGCAGATCTTTAATCGCTGCTGGCTTTTTTTGGGACACGATAGCCAATTACCTGAAGCAGGCGACTTTTTAAGAACTTACATGGGCGAAGACGATGTGATCGTTGTGCGTGGTGAAGATGGTGAGGTAAGAGCCTTTTTGAATGCCTGTAGTCACCGAGGTAATAAAGTGTGTCATGCGGAGTGGGGTAAAACAAAAGCCTTTACGTGCTCATATCACGGTTGGGCGTATGACAATATGGGTGAGCTGGCTGCCGTGCCGCTAGAAGAATCAATCTATGACAATTTGGATCGTAGTAAGTTAGGTCTGGTACCGGTGGCTAGGGTACAAAACTACAAGGGAATGATCTTTGGTACCTTTGCCGAAGAAGGCCCGGACCTAGTGGAATACTTAGGCGACATGGCCTATTACCTAGATGTTGTACTCGATGCTTCACCAGAAGGGATGGAGCTTATCGGCACGCCATACCGAGTAGAAATACCCGGTAACTGGAAGCTACCTGTAGAAAATGCGATTGGTGATGGCTATCACGTAGCTTGGGCACATGCGGGTGCTATGCGAGTGGTGGGCACTATTGGTCAAGGACGTAGTGAATCGGTTCTTGGTATTGGCAAAGATAACACCGGCTTTGATGACTCAGGGCAATTACAAATTGCAATACCGCCACATACTATCTTATCCACACTCGATGGGCAGTCAGGCTATGCACTATATGATAATCCCGGGCCGTGCATTGAGCACCTTGAGCGAGTGAGGCCAAGTGTTGTGGAGCGTTTAGGTGAGGTGCGTGGCAAGCAACTACTAGGCTCAGAGACGCATATGGGGGTTTTCCCTAACTTGCAAATTATTCAGGGTTTAAACCTGCTGCGGGTTATTCACCCGAAAGGCCCAGGTGCTTTTGAGGTGGCAACCTATTCTATGGCAGATAAAAACACACCTGATGAGGTGAAAGATATTATTGTCAAACATGTCGGTCAGACATTCGGCTCAGCGGGTATTTTAGAAGGTGATGATGGTGATTTTACCGAAGCGATCACACACTCTCCCAATGGGTATGCAACTAGGCAAATGAAGGGTTGGCTGGGTATGGCTAAGGGGCGAACAATGGATTGGGATGGGCCTGGAGAAGCCTCCCCGGGTATTGTTAATGAGCTTTGTCAGCGAGAGTTTTATGCGCAGTGGCAACGAACTATGTTGGCTGAATCAGCCAGCGATATTTTGCCGCAAGCACCGGTACAGAAGGAGTCTGTCAATGGCTAGAAAACAAAAAATAGCGCCAGTGGGCAAAGACACAGATATGCAAACAGCTTATCGAATAGAACGGTTTTTGGCAGCTGAAGCACGTGTTTTGGATGAAGAACGTTACGATGATTGGCTGACCATGTTGGATGAAAACATTGCTTATAAAATGCCTATTCCAATGAATACTTATCGAAGGAACAGGCTAGGCAAAAGTTCCATTTGTGAAACGATGATCTACGATGAAAACTTTGAAAAGTTAAAGCAACGGGCAGCCAGAGAAGATACCGGCATGGTTTGGCTAAACGACCCAGCGACCCACCATGTTCGTACCGTAACAAATATTGAGTCGTTTTGTACCGATGAGGCGAGTGTTTACGATGTGCGAAGTAAATTTACCCTATTGCGCGCAAGACGCGATAAAGACCACATTAGCCATACTGGTACGCGCAAAGACTTGTTGCATGATACTGGCAATGGCTTGAAGTTAGTCG
>NZ_JAHRVT010000052.1:0-16927 GCF_019090545.1 Cycloclasticus sp.
AGACAAACATATCCATGGCTGTCATGGTGGCCCAGTTCATAAAGTTACCACTAAATTTGCTGGTACATTCATGGTTGGTGTTATTTACTGGCCCAGCGGGGTTAAATTGCCCAGACCCATAGGTGTAGCATTTATTAGGGTCAAAATAACCAAGATATTCTTGAATAGGAGAATAACAGATACCTACAGTACCACCATCATTCACCCGACCAGTACACCCTGTTGATATATTAGGCTGATCATTATAAGCGGCCCCCCCCATTGGGGTTTCAACAGACATATTAAAGAGTACATTCGGATCTACCGAGGTGGTTAAAAATAAGGGTGATTGAGCAATGGCTGCATATGCAGAACCGGCTGTATATAAGGCGGCAAAAGCAATGAAAATAAATCTTTGGATGATTAGTTTTAACATGTGAGTGTCCCCCAAATCCATTTAGCGTTTATAGGTGCTTTGTAACATAACTACAGCGGTATCAGTGCCACCAAGTGCTCTAGTCGTGATACGGTAATAACGAGTATCAACGGCCACCCCAGCTTCTAAACTACTTCCAGACTCAGGCACGGCAGGCATTTCTTCAATGATGTATGCAGGTGGTGTTGTTATATTACTAAGTGTTCCGGTGTACGCAATAACATCGTTAGTGGTATCAGACCAATTGGTAACACTTGCGTCCCAACGTGCTGGCCCAGAGCCAGTCGGCTGATAGTGACCTAATGAGCTGCCGGTAAACGGTGGTAATATAGCGGTAGTTCTCAGGTATTCTTCTGCCTCACGCAGTGCAGATTCCCCTGCTTGTAATGACATGCTTCTATCCTTGAAATTCCCCGCCATTCTTTCTTCTAAAACAGTAGTTTGCATGCCTGAAATGCCTAGTAGAGTCATTATTAATAACATAATAAGGCTGACAAATAATACTGCGCCGCTTTGCTTGTTATGGAGTTTGAAATGATTATTCATACTTATTGCACTCGGTTTCTAATGCCGATTACGGTTGTAAAAACTCGGCGTAATCGATTATCTGCAGAGGTAACTGTCGCGCCATTATAGGTGTAAGTCATGTTGTCAGTAGTTAGGTTGTCGTCCTGAGTCTCAACCAATAAACTAATTTCAGCGCTGATCACATTGATCCAGTTTGTAGCCGCATTAACCGTGTTAGCCGTTTGATAAGCATCGACAATATCATCACCTGTTGTGTCTACACCATAAGTTACTTGCATATCTTCAACGCCTTCTATTAATTCCATAGGGTTTTGTGCTGAAGCGGCCTCGGTGTTATCAAATACCCATAGAGCATTTCGGCCGCCAGCACCTTGGCGTATAAAATAGGTTAGTGAGGTAAATTGGAGTAATTCAGAGTCAGCCCCGTATAATTTTGCGTTAGCGGTACCACAAGATCCTGTACCAATACCTGCTTGGTTAATGCAAAAGTGTGTGCCAGTGTTATTACTGGCTGGGTGAGGAATTGTTTGTGAGCCGGTACCATTGGAAACAGTGCCAGCTCTAAAAATATGAGCATCTTGGCAATCAGATATCATTAATGCGTCACCTGCTGTTAGGTTGCAACTATTAGGGGATGAAACTTTTATATTTGCAGAGGAGATGGTCATTGGAGTAATCAAGGTGGCTCCACAACTACTACCTTTTTGAATAGTAATGGTATCGGTACCACCGACGACTGAACCGCTAATGCTTGCATTTAATGCCGGGGCCCATACGGTAGCTGATGTGGCTTCGTTACCATTGATGATACTGTTTTCTGTGTAGTTCGGAACAGGTGCATTAGCAACAGTTTGCACATTCATTTCTTCTATGGCCCTGCAACCAGTGTAGCCTGCCTCACGAACGTCTCTGGTGATGAATTCCAGCGCGAAGCGGGCGTTTTCTTGCAATCTTGATTGTTCTTCTGTTATTCGGTAGGTTTGTTGAGAACTAACAAATACCTGACTGATGCCAGCAGCTAATAGCAGGCCAATAACCATAGCGACCATCAACTCAACAAGAGTAATACCGTACTGTGTTGTTTGTGTTTTGGTATGTGTCATAACTCTGTACTTATTGAAAAACGTTGGGTGTTACTACCACCTGTACCACGTGAATCATCCCACTGTATGGTAATGGTGGTGACACCAGTAGCGGTAACGATGGCGCCAGCCCCACCAGGGAGAGAGGCTGCGATGGCAGCTTTCCAAGCGACTCTGTCTGTATCGACAACAGAGGCAGACACTGGAGATGGTGTTGCGAGAGCAATATCATAGCCGCCTGCTTGTGCAACCAGTTTATTAACTCTCATACGATCTATAATGTCATATACGTGAATGACAGCTTCTGTGCGTAACTGTGCACTGTGGTTGCTTTTAAGGCTAGTGACTTGTAACCCTGCAAGGCCTAATAAACCAATCGCCAATACAAATACTGCTACCATTACTTCTATTAAGGAAAAACCGCTTTGGCGAGTTCTTATTTTTTTTATTACGGGCATGTTGCGGTTCCAGTAGATGTTCGAGGGCGGCCAGAAACACTGATACGTATGGATTTGGACTTTGCTGTGTCAACATTGTCAGCGCATACTCTAAATGTGTCATTAGCCAACCCGCCTGAGCTTGTTGATAGGCCGCTGGGTAGATAACCAAGCCAATCATCATAGTTGGCGCCTGTACGGAGTGTATAGCCATTTGGAAGAGAGCTATAAGTTTTTAGCAGGCAATCTTCGCCAGCTTCGCATAAATTAGCATCAGCATCGTCTGTTAGGATGCCGTCCCCATTTATGTCAGTAAAAATATCCCAGCCAGCATCCCAAACTTGACTAGTGCTACCTTTGCGATGAATGGTAACTTGAATGCCCCGCTTTATAGCTTCGCTTCTAGCCAAATTAAGCGAAGCGACAAGGTTGTTTGTCTGTGTAACGGTATGGTTTTTCCGTATGAATTGTTGATAGCCGGGCACAGCAATTGCTAAGAGAATGCCAGCTACAATAAGCGTGGTTAATAGCTCAATGAGTGTAAAACCTTGTGGTGGTTTTAAACTAATATGCTGTTGATGAATTTTCATGGTTTTGAGCCTAGCAGAATTTCACATAAACAGGGGCATTTGAAAGATGAGAGGTGTTTTATACCAGATAAACGGTAGGTTTATTCCGTATCTATTAAATGGATTGATTCGTCATTAAAGTCTGAAGAAGCTTCAGAGCCAAGTTTAATCATCAGCCTTACTTCATTTTGTGAATCAGCATACATCAGAGCATTTTCATAGCTAATCTCACCTTTTTTATACAATTCATATAATGCTTGATCAAAGGTTTGCATTCCGTGTTCAACTGATTTTTTCATTAAATCTTTTAGCTTATGTATTTCGCCTTTTCTAATGTAATCTGAGGCAAGAGGCGTGTTTATGAGTATTTCAATAACAGCTTTTCGGCCTTTGCCATCGATTGTGGGTATCAATTGTTGAGCTATTACAGCTTTGAGATTGAGTGATAAATCCATGAATAATTGGTTATGTGCTTCTTCGGGGAAAAAATGAATAATGCGATCAAGTGCTTGGTTCGCATTGTTTGCATGCAAGGTTGATAAGCATAAATGTCCCGTTTCGGCAAACGCGATAGCATGATCCATTGTTTCTCGTGTTCGAATTTCACCAATTAGAATCACATCAGGCGCTTGTCTTAGGGTGTTTTTTAAAGCTACTTCATAGGATTCAGTATCAATGCCTACTTCCCGTTGCGTAACGACACAGCCAGCATGAGAGTGTAAATATTCAATAGGGTCTTCTATAGTAATAATATGGCCGGTGCTATTGTTGTTACGGTGGCCGACCATGGCCGCTAATGATGTGGACTTGCCGGTTCCTGTTGCACCAACAAAAATAATGAGACCGCGTTTCGTCATCGCTAGCTCATTTAATATAGGGGGTATGCCCAGTTCTTCTGCTGTTGGTATTTTACTTTCAATTCGTCGTAATACCATGCCCGCACTGCTTCTTTGGGTGAACGCGCTCACACGAAAGCGACCAATGTCATGTCTTTGAATCGCAAATTGACATTCGTTAGTGGTCTTAAACTCTTCTTTTTGTTCGGGGGTCATTATGCTTAGGACTATTTCAAGAGTTTGAGAATTGCTTAATCGACTTTTAGAAATGGCTTGTAATTCGCCATTTATTTTCAAAGAGGGCGCCCAGCCAGTTGTAATAAACAAGTCAGATGCTTTTTTATGAACAACGAGTTGTAATAGGGCATCAAAATCCATGATTAATCTCCTTACTGTAGGGGGGGGATTTAATTGAACGTGCTTTTATCAGCGGCTTTCATGCGGGCGTCTTGTCTCGAGACAATCCCAGCTTGAACGAGTTCAGTTAAGTGTTGATCAAGTGTTTGCATACCATCTTTACGACTGGTTTGTATTGTGGAGTACATTTGTGCAATTTTATCCTCTCTAATGAGATTACGTATGGCAGGGGTGCCGGTCATTATTTCCCAGGCGGCGATTCGTCCACCACCAATTTTTTTCATCAAGGTTTGGGCAATAACAGCTCGAAGTGATTCAGATAACATGGAACGCACCATGCCCTTTTCGCCTTCTGGGAATACATCAATAATCCGGTCAACGGTTTTAGCGGCGGAGCTGGTGTGTAGTGTACCGAAAACTAAGTGCCCCGTTTCTGCGGCGGTTAACGCAAGTCGAATGGTCTCAAGGTCTCGCATTTCACCTACAAGAATAATGTCAGGGTCTTCACGTAGCGCAACTCTTAGGGCTTCACTGAACCCATGGGTATGTTTGTGTACTTCACGTTGATTAATAAGGCACTTTTTGCTTTTATGAACGAATTCGATAGGGTCTTCAATGGTGAGAATATGTTCGTATACATTGTCATTTTTATAATCCATCAACGCTGCTAGCGTGGTGGATTTACCTGACCCAGTTGGGCCGGTTACTAGCACAAGACCGCGTGGAACATTGATGATCTCCTTAAAAGATTGCGGGCAATTTAAGTCTTCTAGGGTAAGAATATCAACGGGAATAGTTCTAAATACAGCAGCTGCTCCACGATCCTGGTTAAATGCATTAACACGAAAACGGGCCGTACCAGGCAATTCAAATGAAAAATCAACTTCTAGGAACTCTTCATAATCACGTCGCTGTTTATCGTTCATGATATCGTAAATCATCGAGTGAACTTCTTTATGCTCTAGTTCAGGCATATTGATTCGACGAATATCACCATTAACACGAATCATTGGTGGTAAGCCGGCTGAAAGATGTAAGTCCGATGCGTTATTTTTTGTGCTAAAGGTTAGTAAATCTGAAATATCCATGTGTTAAACCCGTTTGCCCCAAAGAGCTCTGTTATTTGTATAATAAAATAACTAGAAAATATCACTATCATTAGCGTATGTAAATTCTAGTACGTACCCCAAGTATAGGCACGAATTTTAAATAATGCTTCCTTTATTACAACGATACTTTGCACAACAAGCGTTGATCGAAGATCTAGAGCAAACACGCTCTTCACCTGTTAAGTTATTAGCAGTTAGTAAAACACGTCCAGCAAGCGATGTGGCGGTGCTGTACTGTGCAGGGCAGCGTGATTTTGGTGAAAACTATTTACAGGATGCGCTGAAAAAACAACACGTACTGGCGCATTTAGATATTTCATGGCACTTTATTGGGCCTATTCAGTCAAATAAAACTCGCGACATTGCGTGCTATTTTAGCTGGGTACACAGTGTAGACCGGTTAAAAATAGCGACTCGTTTAAATCAGCAGCGACCGGCTTATCTGCCACCGCTTAATATTTGTTTGCAAGTGAATGTTGATGAAGAAGAAACCAAGTCGGGTTTTTATTTAGATGAGTTGTTAGACGTTATTGAACCAATATTATCATTGGAAAACGTTCGGTTACGAGGGCTTATGGCTATTCCCAAAGTAGATAAACCGATAGCTGAGCAGCACGCATCGTTTAGGAAAATGGCACAGGCAAAAAAAGAAATTGAGCAAACATTTGATATTAGCTTGGATACGCTTTCGATGGGAATGAGCGGCGATTTACAGGTGGCCGTTGCAGAAGGAGCAACAATGGTGAGAGTAGGCACCGCTATTTTTGGCGAAAGACTAAAAAATACGGTTTAATGGCGTTTATAAAATTTAAGATTAAGTGAGAGTATGAATACAAAACAGATTGGATTTATTGGCGGTGGCAATATGGCCAGCAGCTTAATTGGTGGGCTTGTTAGTAATGGTTACCCAGCCGATAAGCTAACCGTTGTTGACCTAGATAGTGAAAAACTGAGCTATTTAAACCAAACATTTGGGGTTAATACCTTACAAGACAGCAAAGAGCTAGCCACTAAAGCAGATGTTTTGGTATTAGCAATAAAACCCCAACATATGCAATCGGTTGCACAAGATTTAGGGCAGGCGATACAGGATAAATCCCCTGTTGTGGTATCTATTGCAGCCGGTATCCGAGTTGAGGCCCTTGATCGTTGGTTAGGCGGCCATTTACCGATTGTTCGTTGTATGCCTAATACGCCAGCGCTGCTTAAAACAGCGGCGACAGGGCTTTATGCAAATGCTCAGGTGACGGAAAACCAAAAAGACTTGGTGGAATCCCTGTTACGTGCAGTTGGAGTGACTGTGTGGGTGGAAGAGGAGCATGAGCTGGATGCGGTGACAGCCTTGTCAGGTAGTGGGCCAGCCTACTTTTTTATGATCATGGAAGCGTTGGAGGCGGCAGGAATAAAGGCGGGTTTGAACCAAAAAACAGCGCAATTATTAACACAAGAAACAGCTCTAGGTGCGGCAAAAATGGCGCTAGAGTCGAGTGAGCCAGCAAGTGTATTGCGTCAACGCGTGACCTCACCCGGAGGCACAACGGAGCGTGCTATAGGTATTTTGGAAGAGCAGGGGCTAAGGGATATTTTGCAGGCTGCGCTGTTGGGAGCAAAAGAACGCTCAATCGAGTTATCTGACGAATTGGGAAATAACTGATGCCAGAAGGATATTTGTCAAACCCATTGATGCTGATTATAAATTCGTTGGTAGGTGCGTATATTTTTGTGTTAGTACTGAGGGTGCTACTGCAATACACGAATGCGGACTCAAGAAACCCGGTGTCGAGCTTTATTATTAAAGCAACACAGGTACCGCTGAAAGTACTAAAGCCGATTTTCCCTACAGTTAAAGGGCTTAACCTATCGGCTATTGTGTTGATGTTGGTTTTGCAGATGCTAATAGGTTTTTTAGCCATGAGAGGGCAACCGAATGTTTGGGTGGTTTTTATTTGGAGTTTGACAGAACTTATTAGCACCATTATTAATGTTTTTATTTATAGTATTTTCGCAACCGTTATTTTAAGTTGGATAAACCCGGGTGCTCATAATCCGGTGGTCAGCTTGTTATATAAAATAACAGAGCCCGTATTGACGCCTTTCCAGCGCTTGATTCCACCAATGGGTGGTATCGATTTTAGCCCGATAGCGGCCTTGTTAGCGCTGCAGGTATTAAAAATGTTACTACTACCACCGCTTTTTGCTTTGATATAGCAAGGGACGCACTTGGGAGAATACGCGCGGCTAGTGCGACTGCCGAGTTGGTACGTGCTTGCCGCTAATGTATCGATTATCTTGGCAGTTTTCCCTCAAGGTATAAAATATTATTAGCGCAAACGCCCTAGTGTGTATCGGCAGCCATCGTGCTGTCAGAACTTTTCAAATAATCATCTATACTTTTAAGAAAGCTTTATGGAATAAGCCGGCTAAATAAAGGGTGGTTAACAAATGAACCTTGATGCACAACTTCGCAGTTATGACCTATGGAAGCAGTCAATGACTGACTCTATAAAGGTTTATCAGCATTGGTTAGATGAAATGAGTCTTACGGATACAGAGACAGAGTTGATGTTGATTAAAAATTTACGTTTGATAGAAAAAGACACGATTACTATCGCTTTTGCGGCTGAATTCTCGCGAGGTAAAACAGAGTTAATTAATGCATTATTTTTCTCGTCTGCGGGGATACGTTTATTACCATCAAGCCCAGGCCGGACAACGATGTGCCCGACGGAGCTGTTTTATGACCCCCAAGAGGCACCTTACCTTAGGTTGTTAGATATTGAAACGCGTGTTAGTGATATATCGATAGAAGACTATAAAAAAGACCCAAAACACTGGGCGCATTTTGCACTTGATTGCGACTCGCCCGAAAAAATGCAAGATAGTTTTTTACAGTTATTAAAGACAAAGACGGTGCCAGCGAGACGTGCGAAAGAGCTGGGGTTGGTGAGCGAAGATATTGAAGGTGACGTGACAATTCCTATGTGGCGTCATGCTCTAGTGAGTTTTCCACACCCGTTGTTAGAAAAAGGTTTAACAGTGTTAGATACGCCGGGCCTCAATGCACTGGGTAGCGAGCCGGAATTAACTTTAAGTATGTTACCAAATGCTCAAGCAATGATTTTTGTATTAGCGGCAGATACCGGTGTGACGCAAAGCGATATGGCAATGTGGAAACAACATCTTCAAGGGTATAGACGTAAACACCCACATAGCTTAGCTGTTGTATTGAATAAAATTGATACGATGAATGACGAATTGATGAGTGATAAAGAGTGGGCTGAGTCGATTCATAAACAAACATTGGAAACAGCACGGTTATTAAATTTAGATGAGCAAGCTATCTTTCCATTATCGGCCAAGCAAGCGTTGATCGGTAACATTAAAAAAAATGAACAAATGATATCCTCAAGCCGTTTAACAGGTTTGGAAAATTTCCTGTCAGATAGAATACTTAGTTCACAAAAAGAGATTCTTCAGCACAAAGTGATTGATGATGTCGTAGAAAGTATGAGAATAGCAGACAATGCCATCACGAGCCGGTTGCAGCATGTCGTGAGCCTTACAAGTGAGCTGAACGGGTTTTACAGTAAGAGCGAGGCAGCAACGGCTGAATTATTATTGGAAACCCGCAAAGAACAAACTGTATACAAGCAAAACCTAACGCATTTGCAAACCAGTCAGCATATTTTTTATACGCAAATAGCTGATTTATTGGAGGTGGTGAACACTCGGCGAGTGTCATATTTAATTGAAGAAGGTCGTGAGCAAATGAGTAAGAGCTGGACCAGTGTTGGTATTCGTCAAGGCATGCAAACTAGTTTTAAAGGACTACATGAACTGTTAAAGGAAACCTTAAGCACCACACAAGCAAGTATTAAGTTATTAGATGCGATTTATAAGCGCTTTAAAGACGAGCATAACCTTGATGCGGAGCAGGCTGAAAGGTTTGATGTCACTGGTTATCAACTACGATTAAATAAGCTGCTTCGAGATGGCTTAGAATTTAGTAGTAGTTCGGCGGTTGCACTAACAGAACAAAATGCATTAACGAAACGATTTGTTGACACGATTGGATCGCAGGCAATGTCCATTTTTGAACAAGCGCAAACTGATATTAATCGTTGGAAATCGATGGCTTTTGCTAGTTTGATTCGAGAGGTGAGTGAGCAAAAAAAGATGATGGATAGCAAATTAGAGAGTCTGAGAGATGTATCTGCAGGTAAAAATAAACTGGACGAAAAAATTGCCAACAATAAAGTATTGGAGGCTGAGTTATTGGAACGACTAGAGCAGCTTCAACAAATGATGGAGAAGATTAAAGTGCCGACAATGACTTTAGGTGAACGAAAATGTGTGAGTGAGGAGGTTATTTAATAGTCTTAGTGATAAAAATCATATCCCATACGGCATGGCCTAAACGTAAACCTCGGTTTTCAAATTTAGTTAATGGCCGAGAGTCTGGGCGTTCGGCATAATTTGGCTCAGTTGAATTAATAAACCCTGGATGAGCGTTTAACGTCTCCATCATGTGTTCGGCATAGTTTTTCCAGTCTGTTGCAGCATGAAAGGACCCACCAGTTTCCAGTTTAGAGTGAATAAGGTTTAAAAAACCTGTTTGAACAATACGGCGTTTATGATGCCTTTTTTTGTGCCAAGGGTCCGGGAAAAACAGTTGTACGCAGTTGAGGCTATGGTCAGGAATAGCGTGCTGAAGTACCTCAATAGCATCGGTATCAAAAAGACGAATATTAGTCAGCTTCTTCTCTAAAACGATACGCAATAAATGCCCAACACCAGGCCGATGCACTTCAATACCGATAAAGTTTCTGCCTGGGTTATTCTCAGCCATGGTGGTTAGGCTTTCACCATTACCAAAGCCTATCTCTAGTGTTATAGGATGGTTGTTACCAAACAGCGAGTCTGGCTCAATAAGAACGGCCGGGTCCAAGCCATATAATGGCCAGCCTGTTTTAATGGCGCTGTCTTGTCCGGGTGTTAAGCGGCCTTCACGTTTTACAAAACTGCGAATGCGCCGCAAGAAGTTGGGGTTGGTTTCGTTGCTCATGAATAAAGCTCGGTTAAATTAAACCATCCAACGGTGAGGAGGCAGACGCATATCGGCGGCGAGGCATACGACCAGCCAAGAAGGCTTCACGCCCGGCCTGCACGGCTTTTTTCATGGACGATGCCATTAGTACAGGGTTATTGGCGTGGGCAATAGCTGTGTTCATGAGAATTCCATCGCAGCCCAATTCCATACCAATTGCAGCATCAGACGCGGTACCGACGCCAGCATCAACAATAATGGGTACCTTAGCATTTTCGATGATGGTGAGAATATTGTATGGGTTACGAATACCCAAGCCTGAACCGATTGGAGCGGCAAGTGGCATAACGGCTACACAGCCCATCTCCTCTAGCCGTTTAGCAATAATAGGGTCGTCGTTGGTATAAACCATTACGTCGAAACCTTCCTTAACGAGAATGTCAGCAGATTCTAAGGTGGAAGTAATATCAGGAAATAGGGTTTTTTCGTCGCCTAATACTTCTAATTTGACCAGTTTATGCCCACCTAATAGTTCTCGTGCAAGGCGGCATGTTCTAAGAGCATCTTTAGCGGTATAGCAACCGGCTGTATTGGGTAAAATAGTGTATTTATCAGGGGAAATAACATCGAGCAAATTAGGCTCGCCAGGGTTTTGGCCAATATTCGTTCGGCGAATGGCTACCGTGACGATCTCAGCGCCGCTCATTTCGATAGCCGTTTGGGTTTCTGCCATATCTTTATATTTGCCCGTGCCCACTAGTAATCTAGAGGAAAAAGATTGGCCGGCAACAACAAGGTCATCGGGTTGACCGCCACCAATGGCTTGTACGACTTCCACAGTATCTCCTTCTTTAAGTTGAATAGTATTAAACTGGTCGGAGGGCTTTATTTCTTCATTCAGTTCAATAGCAATACGCTTTCCGAACAGGCCCATTTGTTTGATCAGTTGCTCCAAAGTTGTTTTATCGTCACAGCTAAAATTTTCGCCATTAAGTTGAATTTTCATCAGCAGTTATCAATGATTAATCGTTTGCACTATCTAGTTTGCTTTTGCGCCTTGAGCGCACAGCGGCCGCTAATTCTTCTAGCAACTGCACGCTGCTATCCCAGTCAATGCAAGCATCGGTAATACTTTGACCATAAACAAGTTCTTGGCCGTCAACTTGATCCTGGCGGCCAGCGACTAAGTGGCTTTCAATCATAACGCCGCTAATACGCATGTCACCACCGGCTATTTGTTTCGCCACATCCTTACCTACGAGCATTTGGCGCTCGTGTTGTTTGTTGCTATTGGCATGGCTAAAGTCAATCATCATGTGTAGGTTAACGCCGGCTTTCGCAAGTTCTTTAGCGGCAGCATCAACACTGTCGGCATCATAATTCGGCGTTTTGCCACCGCGTAAAATTAAGTGACAGTCGTCGTTGCCAGCGGTTTGAAAAATGGCCGACTGGCCTTTTTTGGTAACCGATAAAAAGTGATGTGGGCGAATGGCTGCTCCAATTGCATCAATCGCTACTTTAACAGTGCCATCAGTGCCATTTTTAAAGCCGACTGGGCAGGAGAGGCCGGATGATAACTCGCGATGCGTTTGGCTTTCTGTGGTTCTCGCACCGATAGCGCCCCAAGCAATCAGGTCGGACACATATTGAGGTGTGATTAAGTCTAAATATTCTGTCGCGGCAGCAATACCTTGAGAGTTGAGATTTAGTAGTAATTCCCGTGCAAGATGAACACCTTTGTTAATGTCAAAACTATTATCAAGGTTTGGGTCATTAATAAGCCCCTTCCAACCAACAGTGGTACGTGGTTTTTCAAAATATACTCGCATCACGATGATCAGATCGTCAGATAAGCTATTAATGTAAGGTTTTAAATGAGCAGCGTAGCCGAGCGCTGCCGTAGTATCATGAATTGAGCAAGGGCCAATAACGACCAGTAAACGGTCATCTTCGCCATGCAATACTTTATGAATAGCTTTCCGAGTTGAGGCAGTAGTTTCCGCAGCCGTATCTGTAATGGGCAAATCTTTGTGTAATTGTTCAGGAGAAATAATTTCCTGCATACCAAGAATTCTTGTGTCGTCTGTTTGAATTGAGTTCATGATCAGTCCGTTCCATGCTGATGCTAGTGATAGCCTAAACCAGCAAATTAATAAAAGACTGGAAATAATACATCTAATCGGTTGATTTTGCCTGCCCCTTGACCAAAAATAGATTAAATACTTTCAAATTAACAGGGAAACTTAATGATGGAAGAGGAATATGGAGAATACGATGAGGTTTTTGAAAAAATTCTTGCGAATAAGTCTTTATTACCCGCAATACCAGATGTTGGCCTGAAAATTTTATCGGCGTTAAACCACCCTAATGGTAACGTTAAGATGTTTGCGAAGATTATCGAAAGTGATATGGGCTTATCTGGGTTTATTATTAAAACTTCGCGTAGTTTAAGGTACTTGACCCGAGTGCCTCCTACAGGGGTTGAGCAGGCAGTTGCCCGAATGGGTTTGCGTGAAACCTATCATCTATCACTTAGTTTTTTGTCAAAATCTGTTTTTCATTCGTCAAATAAGCAAATTGAAGGGTATATAAAAGAGGCATATCGGTTTTCTACTAAGGTTGCAGTGATATCTTATTTTTTAGCGGGTAAAGCTCAAGGATTGGCATCGGGCGATGCAATGCTAGCTGGCCTCTTTCAAGATATTGGTGTGCCCTCTATTTTAGCGACACTGGAAGCGTACCCAGACATCTTGCAAAACGATCTGAACAGAACAAGATGTATTGATGTATTGGCACCTAGGGTCGGCGCGCTGATCATTAAGAAATGGGGCTTAGACGAAATGCTGGACGTTGTAGAAAGCCGGAAAAATTGGCAGTTAGATAATGAACAGGTTGGTTTGGCAGAGTTGGTGTTGATTGCACGTGTGCATGCAACAATTGGAACGCCCGAGTTTATGATGTGCCCGCCGTTACTTAAAATCCCTGCTTTTCAAAAATTGAAATTAGGGGAGCTTGGCCCCGATAACACATTGCAAATACTCATTGATTCAAAAAATGAATTGGCTGAAATAGAGCGTTTGTTAGCCGCTTAACTTAAACCGGTCATTCATGCAGCCTTAAGTAAAAGGCTGATATCATCTAAGGATATAAAACGAATACTCAAGGGGGAGTAAAAGTTATGAGAACATTATTTAAAATTTTGGGTGGTTTAGTATTTTTATTGGTTGTGACTATTATAGTTGCGCCAATGCTGATTGACCCAAATGCTTACCGAGAAGAGATTCAGGCGGTTGTTAAAGATAAGACCGGCCGTGATTTGTCCATCAATGGTGACCTTAATTTATCTATTTTTCCTTGGGTGGGCGTGGGTATTAACGAGGTGAGTTTAAGCAATGCAACAGGTTTTAACGCCGAATACTTTGCAGAGATTCAAGAGGCAAACGTTAAAGTTAAGCTGCTACCGTTGTTAAGTAAGCAGGTAGAAGTGAGCACAGTTGTTCTAAAAGGCATGCGGTTAAACCTAGCAAAGGATAAACGCGGCAAAACTAACTGGGAAGATATGATCCAGTCATCGGCTGAGGGCGATAAAAAACCAAGCGATACGAATGCTGATCAAGCATCAGGGGCTGCCTTAGGTGCGATAGCAATTGGTGGTGTGCAAATTGTTGATGCAAACATATCATGGGATGATGCCAGCAAGGGTGAAAGCTACAACCTGACTGATTTAGGCTTGAGTACAGATGCGTTATCTATAGGGTCGCCAATGGGTGTTGAGTTAGCCTTTACCGTAGAAAGTAGTAAACCAAAAGCGACAATACGTTTGAAGCTTGATGGTGATGTGGTGATTAACGAAGGGTTAAATGAATTTGATTTTCAAGACTTAGCGTTAGCAATTGATGCGGCCGGAGAACCTGTTCCAAATGGTGCAATGAAAGTTGATATAGCCACTCACTTGGTGGCTGACTTAGCAAAATCGGGGAGCTTAACGCTAGATCCTATGACGATTAAATTCGATGATTCAACGTTATCGGGTAAGGCATCTGTTAATAATTTTGATAAGCCAGCGGTCACTTTTGATTTAGCGGTAGATACAATAAATATTGATCGTTATCTGCCAAAAAAAGCCACAGAGGGGAGCCAAAGCAGCGCGGGTAATAGCGCCTCTGTTCCTCCGCCAGCAGCAGTTGCGTTAATTCCTGTTCAAACAGTCCGTGATTTAAATATCAATGGTTTGTTTGCAGTGCAATCGCTCATTGTTAATGGTTTAACGGCACAGGAGGCGAGTGTAAAAGTTGTCGCTAAAAATGGTGTTTTAAATTCACAGCAGAGTGTCAAAAAGTTTTATAACGGTAGTTATGAGGGTAAAACAACAGTTGATGCGCGCCAAAATACACCACGTATTAGCGTTAAAGAACAGGTAACGGGGGTTGATATTGAACCGTTGATGGTAGACCTGATGGGAGAGTCTAAGGTGTCTGGCGTGGCCAATATTAAAGCAGCGTTAACCACGCGCGGGAATACGGTTGCTGCGTTTAAGTCGGCATTAAATGGTACTGCGCAGTTTAGTTTCGAAGACGGCACGGTAAAAGGCATTGATGTTGCTGCATTAATTAAACAAGGTGAGGCTGTGCTGAAAGGTGATGTATCTGCGCTGGCAGCTCAAGGCACGGGTGAAACAGCCTTTGCAAATATGTCTGGTACTGCGCAAATAACTAATGGCTTGGTTAACAACCAAGACCTCTTGATGGCCTCACCCTTGATTAATATCAAAGGGGCAGGGACAGCAAATTTAGTCAGTGAGGTGTTGGATTATCGACTAACATTACAGCGGACAAAGGCACTTAGTGAGGCCGAGCAAGCCGATGCTGAAGACCTTAAAAACATGTTAATTCCCGTGAATGTGTCTGGAACATTTGCAAAACCAAGTATTAAGGTTGACACCAAAGCGATCGTACTCGAGACGCAAAAAGAAAAAATTGAAGAAAAGAAAACAGAGCTAAAAGAAAAGCTCGATGAGAAAATTGGCGAGAAATTAAAAGGCCCAGCGGGTGACTTATTAAAAAGCCTATTTTAATAAAGCAACCTCAGCAGCTGTCCGTGGGGCCTGAATATTTTCAGGCCCTTGTTTTTAGTTGGTTTGAGTTGCACGGCAGAAAGAGTTTGCCTTGGCAATTACCGCCAGAGCCCTACCGTGTTTGGTTGTCTGAGATCATGTTGCAACAAACTCAGGTAACAACGGTTATACCGTATTTTGAGCGATTTATTCAGCACTTCCCAAGCGTTGAAGCGTTAGCAAAAGCGCCATTAGATGATGTGCTGCATTATTGGTCAGGTCTTGGGTATTATGCACGGGCAAGAAACCTTCACAAAACAGCAGGCATCATTGCTAATCAGTATGGGGGGCGTTTTCCTCAAACGCTCGCTGAGCTTGTTGAGTTGCCGGGTATCGGGCGCTCTACGGCTGGGGCGATAGCAAGCTTATCAATGGGGCAGTCAGAAGCGATACTTGATGGCAATGTGAAACGCGTGCTCTGTCGTTTTTTTGCGATACAGGGCTGGTCTGGGAATAGTGCCATTTTAAAGCGTCTATGGGCTATTTCAGAGCAGTTAACACCTAAGCATAAGGCTGGTAACTATAATCAGGCCATGATGGATTTGGGCGCAACGGTTTGTAAGCGTTCAAACCCCGACTGCCCGCAGTGCCCATTAAAGGACGACTGTTTGGCACTAAAGAAAAACTTAGTTTCAGAATTACCGACACCAAAAAAACGAATGAGTTTGCCGGTTAAAAAGCGGTACTGGTTAGTCTTTAAAAATGCTCAGACGGTTTTACTCAATCAACGACCGCCAACAGGATTATGGGGTGGACTATGGGCTTTTCCAGAATTTGAAACGTATGACCAACTGGTTGAGTGGTGTGAAAAAAATGACACTGACATAACTGGGGCGAAAACAATAGCGGAAAAACGTCATACATTTTCTCATTATCATTTGGATTACACGCCTATTGTTTGCTCGACGCCAGCGGTTAGCTCGAAAGTTGCAGAAGATAATAGATCTAGCTGGTATGAAATAAACAGCCGTGTGAAAATAGGTCTCCCAAAGCCGGTGAGTGAATTAATTTCCCAGCTAACGAATGAATCATAAGAAGGTTAATACTATGTACTGCCAAAAATTAAAACGCGAAGCCGATGCGCTAGAAAAGCCGCCTTTTCCGGGTGAGCTTGGTGAAAAAATCGTACAAAATATCTCAAAAGAAGCCTGGCAGATGTGGCTAGCGCAACAAACGATGCTTATTAACGAAAATAGACTAACGCCTTTTGAGCCTGAAGCGCGTGCTTTATTAAAGGCAGAAATGGAGAAATTTTTATTTAGTGATGACGCTCAAGCACCAGAAGGGTACGTTCCGGTCGATAAATAAGGTCATTTCTAACATCTTTCTTGACTAAAGTTGCCTGCCGCTGTTTAATACGCGACCACATCTTAGATGCCCAGATAGCTCAGTCGGTAGAGCAGTGGACTGAAAATCCTCGTGTCGATGGTTCGA